>JAYRJH010000084.1:7078-9697 GCA_041906415.1 Sphingomonas sp.
TGCGGAACAGGGTGCCGGACGCGGAGGAGATGATCTGCCCCGGCTCCACCTGCCGCGTCAGGATCAGGCCCGGCTCCGGCGCGCGGATATCGAGCCGCCGGTTGCGCGCGCCCTGCTCCGCCGAAGCGGCCTGCGCCACCTTCAGCCGCGCGGCGGCGGCATCGCGAGTGGCGATGCGGCGCTGGACGTCGGCCTGGCTGATGAATCCGCGCCCGACGAGCTGCTCCGCGCGCTCAAGCTCCTGCTGGGCGAGCACGAGATCGGATTTCGCAACCCCGATCTGCGCATTCAGGCTGGCCGCCGTCTGCGCCTGGACCGAGCGATCGACCGTCGCCAGCACCTGCCCGGCCGTGACCCACTGGCCCGGCTCCACCAGCACGCGCGTCACCATCCCGCCCTCGCCCGCGACGCCCACGGGCATGTCGCGCTTCGCGGCGAGCGAGCCGGTGGCGTTGATGATCCGGCCGACGGGCGCATTGCCCGGCACGATCACGGTGACGTTGGGCGCCTGATCCGCGGGCGAGACATGCGCCGCGTCTTCCCCGCGATGCGTCCAGGCATAGCCGCCCCCGCCGACGACGAGCACGCCGACGGCGGCGAGGATGAAGGCGCGGCGGCGGCGGCGTGCGCGATCCGGCCCCTCGATGGCGAGCGGCTGGCCGTCCAGACTGCCGGTTTCGTAGTTCATTCCGCTCACTTCCCCATCCCGTCCCGGCACCCGAATGCGCGCGCCTGTTATCGCCGCACTGTATTATCGAAATAAGTCACTCGGCTCAAGAGACTTCAACTGCCTCATCCGCATGGCGGAATTGAGGCCGGACCGGGACGGATTGACCGGCCGGCGCAATCACTTCAACCTGCCCGGCGAGACAGGAGGAAGAGGCGCATGGACACGAGCTGGCAGCCGCCGGAGGACAGCGGCATCCGCATCCTCTCCGTGCCCGCCAACGGGCAGGTCTTCGAGGTGGCGGAGGCCGGCGAAGGCGATCATCTCGCGCTTTGCCTGCATGGCTTTCCCGAGCTGAACTTCTCCTGGCGCCACCAGATTCCGCTGCTCGCGGAGATGGGCTATCGCGTGTGGGCGCCCAACCAGCGCGGTTATGGCGCGTCGTCACGGCCGCCGCTGGTGGCGGATTACAGCGTGGATCATCTGGTGGCCGATGCCGCCGCCCTGTTCGACGCCAGCGGCGCGCGCAAGCTCACGCTGATCGCGCATGACTGGGGCGGCGCGCTGGCGTGGATCTTCGCGATCCGCAAGGTTCGCCCGGTCGAGCGGCTCGTGGTGATGAACCTGCCCCACCCGGCCTGTTTCGCGGAGGCGCTGCGGCATTGGCCCCAGCGGCGGCGGAGCTGGTACATGGCCTTCTTCCAGCTGCCGCGCCTGCCGGAATATTACCTCGGCCGAAAGAACGCGCGCAACGTGCGCCGCGCCTTTTACGGCATGGCGGTGGACAAGAGCCGGTTCCCCGACGAGGTGCTGGACGTCTATGCCCGCAACGCGCTGCGGCCGGGAGCGCTGACCGCGATGGTCAACTGGTATCGCGCCGCCCGGCGCCACCGCGACGCGCTGGGAATCGGCGACGGCCGGGTCGACGCGCCCACGTTGCTGATCTGGGGCGAGGAGGACAAGGCGCTGGGGCTGGAGACGCTGGACGGCACCGATCGCTTCGTGCCGGATCTCACCTTGCGGCGCATCCCCGGCATATCGCACTGGGTGCAGCAGGAGGCGCCGGAGCAAGTCAACGCGATCCTGCGGGAATGGCTGCCGCGCGCAGGCGCGGCGTCGTTCATCCCCGGTTGATCGACATTCCGCCACAGTCCGCCGCACCAATATACGGGAGTTCACGAAACGATGCGCATCCTTGCTTCTCTCGCCGCGATCGCCGCGGCGGCCGCCGCAGCGCCGGCGATCGCCGAAAATCCGGTCATCCACGACGGCACGATCCTGAACCTGACCGCCACCGGCCGCGTCACGCGCACGCCGGATATCGCCACGATCCGCGCCGGCGTGGTGACGCAGGCCCCGACGGCGGCGGCGGCGCTTTCGGACAATGCGGCGCGGATGGCGCGCGTGATCCAGTCGCTGAAGGCCGCCGGCATCGCCGAGCGCGACATCGCCACCAGCGACGTCGGCCTCTCCCCGCAATATCGCCATCAGCAGAACGAGGCGCCGGTCATCACCGGCTATCAGGCGAACAACACCGTCTCGGTGAAATTCCGCGACATCGCGAAAAGCGGCGCGGCGCTGGACGCGCTGGTGAAGGCGGGCGCGAACCAGATCGACGGCCCGTCCATGTCGATCGACAAGCCCGAGGAGGCGCTGGACGAGGCGCGCGCCGACGCGGTCAGGATCGCGCGCGCGCGCGCCGAGCTTTACGCCCGGTCGGCGGGACTGCGCGTGGTGCGGATTCTTTCGATCAACGAGAATGGCGACAGCGGCGGCAGCCCGCGCCCGATCATGTTCGCGCGCATGGCCGCGGCTGCGCCCGTCGCCGACACGCAGGTGATGCCGGGCGAGATGGACCTTTCCGTCTCCGTCGCCGTCCGCTTCCTGCTGCAATGAGGCGATGCGGCCGCCCGGTTCGCGCCGGGCGGCCGCTCAACTCCTGCCGTGGATCA
>JAYRJH010000085.1:0-9730 GCA_041906415.1 Sphingomonas sp.
TCCATGGCGATCGCCTTCAAGCGGGCCGGAAGCTCGATGAACGCGCCGCCCTTGACCAGCACGCCGGCGCGCGCCGAGGCTGCAAGCGAGGCGACGATCGAGACCGGCGTCGAGATCACCAGCGCGCATGGGCAGGCGATCACGAGCAGCACCAGGGCGCGGTAGAACCACTCGGGCCAGGCGCCGCCGAAGAGCAATGGCGGGACCAGGAACACGATGAGAGAGAACGCCATGACCGCCGGCGTATAGACGCGGGCGAACCGTTCCACCCACTGCTCGGACGGAGCGCGCCGGGCATGGGCCTCCTCGACCATGCGGATGATGCGGGCGAGTGTGGTGTCCTCCGCCGCCTTTGTCGCTTCGACAGTAAGCGTGCCGTCGCCGTTGATGGTGCCGGCGAAGACCTCATTGCCAGGGCTCTTCTCGACCGGCATGCTCTCGCCGGTGATGGGGGCTTGGTTCACCGCGCTGACGCCAGTCACGACGCGACCATCAAGCGCAATGCGCTCTCCCGCCGGCACGACGAAGCGATTGCCGGGCCGGATCTCGGCCACGGGAACCTCGGCTTCCGAACCGTCCGGGCGCTGGAGCCGCACCGTCGGCGGAGCGAGGTCGAGGAGCGCCGCGATCGCCCGCCGCGCCCGGCCGACGCTCCAGCTTTCCAGCGCCAGCGACAGCGCGAACAGAAAGCTGACCGTCGCCGCCTCGAACCATTCGCCGATGGTCATGGCGCCGAGCACCGCCACCGTCATCAGCAGGTTCATGTCGGGACGCAGCTTGCGCGCCGCATACCATGCCTTAACGGCGACGAAGCGCCCGCCAAGGACGACCGCCGCGAGATAGGCCGCGATCTCGGGCCAGGGCATCGGCTGGCCGGCATGGCCGCCGAGCAGCCGCCAAGCCTCCAGGAATCCGCCCGCGAGCGCCACGTGGAGGGCGAGCCCCAGCACCACAAAGGCGCCGCTCGCCGTGGTGAAGAGCGCCTGCTGCCGGCGATGACGGTCGGTATCGCCCCTGCCGGCGTGTGCATCCCAGGGCGTGGCGCTCATGCCGGTTGCGGCGACGGCCTTGACGATCTTTTCTTCGGGCACGTCGCCGGCGGCCTCCGCCACCGTCATCCGGCCGTTCAGGACATCGAAGGCGAGCCGCTCCGCCCCGCCGACCACCGGTCCGACCGCCTGTTTCAAAGCCGCAACTTCTTCAGCACAGTCCATGCCGCGCACTTTGAAGGCCCGGCCACCGCGGAACGAAGGCGCCGTCATGGCGCTCCCGTCCGACCCGCAACAGGAAGCTTCGCCGTGGGCGTGCTCGGATGAACTTGTGGCGGTATGGGCCTGCGCGCGCGTCATGGACTGCTCCAGCCGTGGACTTCCCGGGGTTCCAATGACAAGATAGGACCTACAGCGACTGTAGGTTCAAGAGGCAAACGATGACAGGGCACGAATTCACGATCGGCGAGCTTTCGGAGCGGACCGGCTGCAAGGTGCAGACCATCCGCTACTACGAGCAGATCGGCCTGATGCCGGCGCCGGGACGCACCGGGGGCAATCAGCGGCGCTATAGTCCGCCGCATTTGGAACGGCTGGCATTCATCCGGCACAGCCGCGAACTCGGTTTTTCGTTGGACGCGATTCGCGAGCTCCTCGATCTGACCGACTATCCGGATCGCACGTGCGCTGTCGCCGACCGCATCGCGCGGCGCCAGCTCCAACAGGTGGAAAGCCGCATCGCCCGCCTGCAGGCGCTGAAATCCGAGTTCCGGCGTATGATCAAACAGTGCCGTGGCGGCAGGATCGCCGACTGCCGGGTCATCGGCGTGTTGGCCGACCATGGACAATGCCTGCACGAGGACCACGAAGCCAGGCATGATCTTCGTCCATCGCGATCGGCACGGTGATCTTTGTTGATTGCGGCCAAGGGTAGCGTCGGGGAAGATGCCGCAATCCGAGCCAGCGGCACCGCTACCAATCGTTCTCCGCTCTTCGCCCTCTGAACTCCGTGTCCGATTCACCCGCGGCAAAAACACCCGAATGATCCATCACATGAAAAATTGGGCGCGCGTCGTCAAGCGGGACGTCCACGCGCTGTACCTCGCCAGCCGCGATCCCCGCGTGCCTTGGTACGCCAAGGCCTTGGCGGTCGCGGTCGCCGGCTACGCGCTGTCGCCGATCGATCTGATTCCGGATTTTATACCCGTATTGGGCTATCTCGACGACGTGATCCTGATTCCGCTTGGGGTTCTTCTCGTCATTCGGCTCATCCCGCCGGAGATCATGGCAGAACATCGCGGGTTGGCGGAGGCGGCGCAGGAGCGCCCGGTGAGTCGATCCGCGGCCGTCGTTATCGCCTGCGTCTGGGCTTCATGCGTCGCCCTGGTGGCGTGGTGGGCATACGTCTATTTCGTCCCGCGCGATTAATACGTTGAGCGCCGCCTATCCGCATGCCGGACGGAGACGCTTGCGCGCCTCAGTCCACATTATCGCACCGTCGCACGCCGATCGATGGCTGCCGTTCAGCCGATACGTCCGAGCGCCGGAAAGGTTTCGAGCAACCAGAATGCAAAGGTCGACAACTGTCCGGTGATCATGGCGAAACCCATGAGGACCATGACGGCGCCGGCGAGAATCTGCAGAGTCCGGCCGACGCGGCCAGCCGATCGGAGCCTTCCCGCAAGCTCGTCCGTGAACATTGTCGCCGCGAGAAACGGCACCCCGAGGCCGAGCGAGTAGATGGCGAGGAGCGCCACGCCGCCGCCGACGGTCGCGGAGGTGGCGCTTACGGTCAGGATGGCGCCCAGTATGGGGCCGATGCATGGCGTCCAGCCGAACGCGAAGGCGAGACCGAGCACATATGCCGTGATCGGCCGGCCGCCCGGCAAGGAGATGTCGAAACGAATATCCCGCATCATCCAGGACGGCCGCAGCAGTCCGAGGAGAAACAACCCGAAGACAATGACGATCGCCCCGCCAAGCAGGTTGAGCTCGTAGCGCCAGCCCAAAAGTAGACGTCCGAGGGCGGTGGCGCTCGCGCCGAGCAGCACGAACACAGTCGTGAACCCCAGCACGAAGCACATACCAAGACCCATCGCCGGCCATCGAGCCACGTTCTTACCGCCGCGCGGCGCTCCCGCGGCCGTGCGGCCCGCGACATAGGATACGTAGCCGGGCACGAGCGGAAGCACGCACGGGGACAGGAACGAGATGATGCCCGCCGCGAACGCGGTCAGTACGCCAATTTGCGAGATCTCCGGCATCGTATCCGGTCTCAGCCTATCCGCTGGAGCGCGCTCGTCATCGCTTTGCGCGTGCCTCGCGAATGAGCGCCTGCAGGGCGCTCACATCCGCGGCGCCGCGCAGAATCTGATTGCCGATGACAAAGCTCGGGGTTCCGGTGATGCGCAGTTCCGCCGCGAGCGCATGGTTGCGTTCGATCGCGTCGGAGATTTCCGGGTCCTCCATGTCCTTCTTGAGGCGCCCGACGTCGAGGCCGACCGCCGCGGCCATCTCGATAACCTTGCTTCCGTTGACCACTCCCGTCGTCGTCATCATCGCCTTATGGAACGCCAGGTACTTGCCCTGCTTGACGGCGGCAAGCGCAGCGCGCGCGGCGAACGTCGAGTTCGGGCCGAGGATCGGCCATTCCTTGTAGACGAAACGCAACCCGGGATCGGCCTTCTCGGCCTCGGCGAGCACCGGGGCGACCCGGCGGCAATAGGGGCAGTTGTAGTCGAAGAACTCGACAATCGAGGCGTCGCCGGCTGGGTTGCCACCGACCGGCGACGCCGGGTCGTCGAAAATCTCCTTCCGGCGCGCCGCGATAGAGGCCTTCGTTTCGTCACCGACGGCCGTCTGCTCTCGCTTCTCGATGAGCCTAAGCGCGTCGAGGACGACATCGGGATTCTTCAAGATATAGTCGCGCACCCGGCGGTCGAACTCGTCGTCCGCCATGTCGGAAACCGCGCGCGATTGCGCACGAGCAACGCCGGAATAAGAGAAGAACGCAAGCCAAGCAGCGCTCGCACAAATCAAGACAAGGGCGGCGATGACTCTGCCGGCAACCCGCACGGTAGACTTTTTTCGCTCGGACATAGGCATCGCTTCGATTCTCCGCAATCGTTACCTCGCTCCAAGCGGCAGCCAGCTTGCACCGCCATCGCGGCTGACGAGGAGCGCCGAGGAGCGCGCGTCCGGATTGAACGTCACCGCGTACATGCGTTGCGGGTCGCTGGGAGCGACAGCGAAGTGCAGGACGTAGTCGGCGCCGAATCCGTTGTTCGCGACTTGCCAGCGCAAGTCGTTCTCTTGGGCGCGAATCAAGCCGACGCCGACGACGAAAGCGTGGAGATCGCCGTTGCCACTCGCATGTACCATGGTCGCGGGCCGCTTCACGATATGGGCGATCTGCCAGCTCCTGCCGCCGTCCGTGCTCTTGCTGAGGCCCTGCTGGGTCGCGGCGTACAGCGTGTCGGCATCCCGGCTCGAAGCGGCAAGGCCGATAAGGCCCTGCGGCGCCGGGCCGACACGCCGCCAGTTGCGCCCGCCGTCGGCGCTTTTCTGGAGGTCCCCGTGAACGCCGTAGACGACGTTCGGATCGGCCTTGCTCACGTCCATCTGGTGGAAATCGACCGGCCCGCCGACGCCATCGGCGATCTTGCGCCAGGTACGCCCACCGTCGGTCGAGCCGATGAATCCGAGATTCCCGCCGCCGGAGGGATGGCCGCTCGCGTAGAGCATGGCGGAGTTCGCGGGGTGCGGCGTGAAGCCCATGAAATCGTCGCGTGTCTCCGAAATGGGGCTGGCTTTCCCGTCGGGGCCGACGGCGAACAGGCCGTGATGGGTCGCGAGGTAAAGCCGGTTCGCGTCCTTGGCGTCGACCGCGATGCCGTGAAAATGAGTTTCCCGGGCGAGAACGGAAATTTCGGTCTCCGCGGCCGAAGCGGCCGGGGTCGGGGTAATTCCACCGGACACGCCGAACGCGAAAGCAGCGACGACGATTGATCCAGCAATCCTCTTGAACATCATGGGAGTTTTTCCTTTTGGTAATGGCAGCGGGCTGAAGCGCCGGGCCCACCAGAAGCCGGCGAGAGGAATCGCGATCCACTGTGCAAGCGGGGACAGCCCGGTTCCGCTCCAGGCAAGCGTCGGCATCAGTCCGCTGTAGGCCCAGCCGCCGCGGATCTCGACGTTCAACCATTCGCTGAATACCGTGTAGGCGACGCCGACGACGACAGTCAGCGCCATTACGGCGCCGAAGCGCTCGCCCGGCCATCTCTTGCGTCCAAGAACGAGGAGCGAGCCAAGCAGCGCGGAAATGGCGATCAGCACGTCGCCGCCGGTGCAGTGGACGACAGCAAAAAGAATCTCGCGGACGGTTCCCGTCTGCCAGATCGTATAAAGCGGGAGGTGGGCAATCTCCCACAAGAGGTTCGCGGCGGCCACGAACGCGATGTAGCGGCGCAGCGTCCGCAGCCAGTCGTGCGCCCCGCCATCGCCGAATGACGGCGCGGGAATCTCTCGGTCCGAGGGCGCGGTCATTTGAACAACCCCTTTAGCCGGCCCCACCAGCCCGGTTCGGGCTTTTTCGCCGGTTTGTGCGCGTTGTTGGTGAGGCCGTTGACATAAAGGACAAGGTTGACGGGCTCGAACTTCAAACCATGAAACTTGGCGGCCAGTCGGCCGCCACGGTCGATGATGTGGGTCACAACCGCGTGCATTTGGTAGCCGTCATCGGTCTTTGTGAACTTGAGGCCGTAGGCTTCGGCAAGCTTCCGCGTGACGTCCTCGGACTGATCCTTTCCGGCCGTGAGGAAAACCCAATTCGCGGGATCGAGACCGTGCGCTTTCCCGTATTCACGCAGTACATCGGGTGTGTCGTTCCCGGGATCGGTCGTGATTGTCACGAACTGGACCTGCTCCTTCATCGGCGTTGCATTGATCATCGCCTGAATCTCGGCGATTCGGTCCGCGTGCAGCGGACAGATGTCGGGGCATCCTGCGTAGATGAAATGAAGAACGACGATCTTGTCGGCGAAGTCCGACAGGCGGACGGATTTGCCGTCCGCGTCGGCTAGCGCGAACGCGGGCGTCGGCTGGTCGACCGCCTGGAAGTAGTGCTCCTTACTGCCCATGACCTTGTCGAGATCGGCGCCCGGATGATGGGCCAGCGCAGGGGCGGATGTCAGAGACAGCCAAAGCGCGGCAAGAAGACCTGTCAGGGTTCTCATCGCCTATTCCCTTGGCGTCGAGCCCGCCGAGCGCGCTCGCATGGCCCGATCCCTTGAACGAGCGATGGCCGGCCGGCCGCTGTCGATGCTGGAGTACGAGCGGCCATCCTAACCCTCCTTTTCGGGCGTCTTGGGCGCGTCCCTTCGCTCCCTTCTCCACTGCTCGTTGGGCTGCCCGGAGCCGCGATCGCCCATCATGCCGCCCATCATCTGGTTGCAGTGCTCCGTCATCTGGCTCATCTGCCCCATCATGTTCATCATGCCCATCATTCCGCCCTGGCCCATCATGCCGGGGGCCATCATCGACTCGGGCGAGTCCTTGGTTTCATGAGCGGGCGATGTGGCGGCGATCCCGAGGCCGGCGACGAGCGCCGCCAGGGCGATGAGAGTCTTCAAGGAATTACGCATCGGAGTTTCTCCTTTCGTGATCCATTTGAGGATGAGGGGTGGCGCTCGCCATGGCGGCAACCGCCGGTTTCGCGCGACCCGCGGGTGCGGCGTCGGCAAGCTTCGGCGCCTCGGCAAGCGGGGACGGGGTCGCTCCATCGCTCGTCGACTCGCCAAACTCTCGCGACGTCCTTTCGGTCGAGCACGAATTCCCCTTGGTCCTGTTCATGCATAGCCCCAGCGCGCACATCGCCACGCAAGGCAGGGCGGCGACGAGGAGCGGGGCGATGCCGGCGGCTACCAGCCAGCCCCAGTTCAACGCCAGGCCGGCCACGAGAATCGATCCGGCGAGCACGAGCAGGCCGCGACGGCCTCCCAGGTAGTAGCGGACGGCACTAACGATGTCCCGCGCGAGACGAGTATCGGTAGCAGCGACGTTTGGAAGTCGTGTTTCAGTCATGAAGACTCTCCTCAGTTGGCGTTCAGATGCTTTTGGAGGGACGCAATCATTTCCGGCGAATCCCATTCGGCCGGACCGACCAGCCGCCCGATTTCGGATCCTTTGCGATCGATGAGCAGGGTGGTCGGAAGCCCGAATGCGGTCAGATCGCGGGCTATCCTGCCGGTCTCGTCGATGTACATGGCGAGATTGCGGACCCCGACCTCGGCATAGAATTTGCGGACGACTTCGATTCCGCCGCGATCGATCGACAGGGCGACGACCTCAAAATCCGGTCCGCCGAGGGCGGCCTGCAGCCGGTCGAGGGTCGGCATCTCGCGCCGGCAGGGGACGCACCATGTCGCCCAGATATTGAGGAGCACTGTCTTGCCGCGGAAGTCGGCGAGCGTTCGAGGGCGGCCCTCGCCGTCCGCGAACCGGATATTCGCGACGTCCCGTGGACGATCGTGCAGCGGAACAGTTGCGGCATCCGGCGAAGCGGCGCGCGTCGCCGGCCCAGCGGACACGGCGACCGCGGGGGTCAGGCCGGCGCGAGGCGTGAAAAATTGAGTCAGCGCGTAGTTCAATAATGCCGCGAGCGCGACGACCGTCGCGATTGCCGCCAGGGCGATCGCGAGCTTGCGCCCGCCCGCCCGTCCTGGTCGGCCCGCCGACATCTCGTGACGGCTTCGGCTATCGTCCATTCGGTCCTCCGGACTGGTTCCCGTCATCGCTGAGCCGCGCGATCAAAGGCAGGATCGTCCGCTCCAGGACTTGCGGCGTGACGGCGCCGACATGCTTGAAGACGATGCGTCCGTCCCGACTCACCACGAACGTCTCCGGCAGGCCGTAGACGCCCCAGTCGATTCCGACCCGCCCGTCGAGGTCGGCGCCGGTTCGCGTATAGGGATCGCCGTACTTGCCGAGCCATGCCGCCGCGTCGGCCGGCCGGTCCTTGTAGTTGATGCCGTGGACCGGCACGGCTCCTTTCTTCTTCAGTTCCACGAACAGCGGATGCTCGGCCAGACAGGCGACGCACCAGGATGCGAAGAAGTTGACGAGCGAGACCTCTCCTTTCAAATCGCCGCTCGACAACCCCAACGTGCGGCCCTGAACCGGCGGCAGGTTGAACGTCGGCACCGGCTTTCCGATCAATACGGACGGGATTTCCCGCGGATCGCGCGTGAGCCCCCAGCCGAGGGCCACGGCCAACGCGAGGAAGGTCGCGAGTGGAACCAGGAACGCCAGGCGGCTCCGAACGGACGACGGCGCCGCTCGGCCGGTCGCGACCGATGAGTCAGTCATTGCTCTTTCCGCTGCGGCTGAAAAATAGTACTTGACGAGGGCTGCCGCCGCGAGCACCAGCACTACGACCAGCAGCAAGCCGAACAGCCCCATGCCCCACATCCCGGGGCCGCCCATCATGCCTTCCATCATCGTCGATCTCCCTTGTTCAGTTCCTCGTGGCGCCTGCGGATTTTCTCGGGCCATTGGCTCTTGATGAAGGCGATCACGGCCCAGATCTGTTCGTCCGACAGAACGGCGCTGAATTCCGGCATGTCGCTCTGGTAACTCTCGGGCGCGAGAGGCGGCTTCAGGCCGGATTTGGTGATGCGAAAGAGCTGATCGTCCGGGTGATGCCAGGTATGGCCGGTCTCGTCGTGCGGCGGTGCTGGCAGGCGCCCGTCGGGCTTGCGGACGCGCCAATCCGGCTGGCCTTCCAGGTTCGCGCCGTGGCAGCTCGCGCAATTCTGCCGGTAGACGGTCTCGCCAATCGCCACTTGGCGCGCGTTGGCGGGATCCGCGCGTCCGATCGAGGAAGACGGCCAAAATATCCACGCCGTCGAGGCCGCGACAATCGCGGCGGCAAGGACCGCGCCGAAGACGAGCGGTATTTTCGAGGGCGCTGTCATTCGACCGCGTAGACCTTGGGCGTTCCAGGCGAAAGCTCGTAGATCGTGAACGGGCCGCTCTTCCGCCCCGTCATTCCGGGCGAGCCCTGCGGCATGCCGGGCAGTGAAATCCCCTTGATCGCGGGACGCTCGGTCAGCAGTCGTTCGAGAGTCATAACCGGCACATGCCCTTCGACCACATAGCCGTCGATCAATGTGGTGTGGCAGCCTTCGAGATTTGTGGGCACAGCATGCTGTTTGTTGATCAACGAAAGGTCGTGCGTCGGCTTGACGGTGACCTTGAAGCCGTTCTTCCGCAGATAAGCCGCATATTCCTCGCAACATCCGCACTGCGGATTCTTGTAAAGCGTCGCGGGCGGCTTCTCCTCCGCCGATACCGCGGTGGGCGCCAAACCCATCGCCAGCGTTGCGACCGTCAGTATGATCCGGATCATTCGTCATCTCCCGAGGATGTGTCGGTTCGGTCCGCGGATCGGCCAATCCACGCGCTCAACATTGCTTCACGATGAACGCGCTGATCTCGGCCGGGTCGGCGAAAATCACGGAAGCGCGGTCGCCCATCATGCCGGCCGGCATGATCGCCGGCCGGCCACTTGCCGGTCCCGTGTCGCCGGAGTCCGTCTTGAAGCGCAGGTTGACCTCCCAGAAGGGTGGCAGTTCGCCGCCGGCGGTCGTCACACGGTAGGTGTCGCCGCAATAGTGGATCGCGGTGACCTGCTGCTGCGGAGCCAGCGTCTTCAGATTCTGCGCTTCTGGTCCGCGCATCAT
>JAYRJH010000086.1:0-9677 GCA_041906415.1 Sphingomonas sp.
CACGAGACGCGATACCGTATCGCCCGCCGACACCGCCCGCACATCGCGCGCCGCCAGAATGCGGTCGAACACACGCGCGCGGATCGTGGCGAGCGCCATCAAGGCGGCCCGGTGCCCGTAGAGCCGCTCGCCATAACGCGCCGTCGTCCGGACGATCGCGAGCAGCCGGATCATCGCGCTCGGCACCAGATAGTTGAAGCCCTGCGCCGCCAGCACGCCGCCCAGGCCCGCGAGCGCGGCGCCGGTGATGAACCATCCCGACAGGCCCAGCAGCAGGACCGCGGCGATCGTCGCGGCAGCGGCAAGCAGGCCCGCGATCCTGAAGGCACGGCGTTCCGGGGCGATCGCTTCGGCCAGCAGCCGCTCCACGTCCGCGCGGCTCATGTCAGTATCACTTCGCGCCCGGCGATCGCGGCCAGCTCTGCGCTGTGTGTCACCATGAGCACGGTGCGGCCCTTCGCGGCCTTCGCCAATATCCCGGCAATATCGGCCGCCGATCTAACGTCGAGATCCGCGGTTGGCTCGTCGAGCAGCCACAGCGGCGCGTCCTTCAGCAGCGCGCGCGCGATGCCGACACGGCGGCGCTCCCCTCCGGACAGGCCCGACCCGCGATGGTCGAGCGGCAGCCCCAATCCCTGTCCGCGCGCTTCGATCATCGGTCCAAGACCGGCGCTTATGGCTACGGCCTCGATCGCCGCGTCATCGGCTTCGGGCCGCGCGAGACGGATATTGTCGGCGAGCGTGCCGGGAACGAACGCGACCGATTGGCCGACCCAGCCGATATTGCCAGTCAGCGCGACGTCGGCCGCGTCCTTGCCGTCAACGAGAATCCGCCCCCTGCCGATGGGCGCGATCCCAAGCAGGGCGTGGAGCAGGCTGGATTTGCCGATCCCCGTGCCCCCGCGCAGGGCAAGGCTGGTGCCTGCCGCGACGTCCAGCGTGAAGGGGCCGATGACCGTCTCGCCATAGTCGACGACCACCCCGTCAAAGCGCAGCGTCGGGGGTTCCGCGATCGGGCTTCGGCACCTGGACGGGGAGGCGGGCGCAAGCGCTTCGAGGCGCTCGATCACGGCCTCCCCGACCTGCTTGTCATGATAGGCGGCGGCGAGGCGGCGCATGGGCAGATAGAATTCGGGCGCGAGGACGAGGACGAACAGGGCCTGGCCCAGGGTCAGCTTCTCGGGAACGGGGAAGGGGAGGATACCCAGCAGATTGAAGCCGCAATAGAGCGCGACAAGTGCCACCGACAGCGCGGCGAAGAATTCGATGATCGCGCTCGACACGAAGGCGACCTTCAGCACGTCGAGCGTGCGCGTCGCGACCTCGCGTGTCGCGTCGGCCAGATGACGGCCGATACGCTCCTGCGCACCGAAGCCGACGATCACGGGAAGCGCGCGCACCCTGTCGACGAAGAGGCCCGACAGGCGGCTGAGCGCGTCGAGCTGGCGCGTGGCTGCGCGGGCGGCCGCTGTTCCCGCGAGTGCCATGCCGAGGGCAAAGGGCACCAGCGTCGCCAGCATGATCGCGCCGCCGATCCAGCTCCCGAAAGCAGCTGCGATCGCGATCACGAGCGGGGACAGCACCGCGGTGCGGCGCAGCGGCAGGAAGCGGGCATGGAAGCCGCCCAGGTCCTCGATCCGGTCGACGGCATCGGCAACCGCCTCGCCCAGCATCCGGCGATCTCCCGGCGCGGCAACGAGAACGCTCGGGAAGACCCGCTGGCGCCAGCTCGTCTTCGCGCGCATGGCGGCTGCCTCGCCGGCATCGGTCGCGGCGACCTGTATCCCGGCGCGCAGCAGGGCAGCGGCTATCAATCCGCCAATAGCGACCATGAGATTGCCGTGATCACCGTCCGCCGCCGATGTCACGGCAGCGGCGAGCGCCGCCGCCATGAGGATCGCCGCGCCGCCGTCGCCGATCCAGAGAAGGGCCGGACCTTGTCTAGTTATTGGGTTGCTCATATACTCAGTTACGAGTAATGGCTAAACATAATCTTTTCAACCGACTCACGGCAATCATGGACGCCCGGGCCGGAACGCAAGGAGTCCTGCCATGGATATGGCCGTGATCGAGCTTTCACGCCTCCAATTCGCCCTGACCGCGCTTTACCATTTCCTGTTCGTCCCACTGACCCTGGGCCTCTCCTTCATGCTCGTCATCATGGAGAGCATCTATGTGATGACGGGGCGCGAGATCTGGCGCACGGTCACGCGCTTCTGGGGCAAGCTGTTCGGCATCAACTTCGTGCTGGGCGTCGCTACCGGCATTACCATGGAATTCGAGTTCGGCACCAACTGGTCCTATTTCTCGCATTATGTCGGCGACATATTCGGCGCGCCGCTCGCGATCGAAGGGCTGATGGCCTTCTTCCTCGAGGCGACCTTCGTCGGCCTCATGTTCTTCGGGTGGGACAAATTGTCCAGGGTCGGACACCTGTTTACCACCTTCATGGTCGCGCTCGGATCGAACCTGTCGGCGCTGTGGATTCTCGTCGCCAATGGCTGGATGCAGCATCCTGCCGGCGCGCGCTTTAATCCCGCGACGATGCGGATGGAAGTCTCCGACTTCATGGCGGTGCTGTTCAACCCCGTCGCGCAGGCGAAATTCGTGCATACGGTCAGCGCCGGCTATGTCTGCGCCTCGATCTTCGTGCTCGGCGTCTCATCCTGGTATCTGCTCAAGGGCAAATGGACGGCGGTAGCAAAGCGCAGCTTCACCGTCGCAGCCGCTTTCGGCCTTGCCTCGTCACTGTCGGTCGTGGTGCTTGGCGACGAGAGCGGTTACGCGCTGACCGACAACCAGAAGATGAAGCTCGCCGCGCTCGAATCCATGTGGCACACCGAACCCGCACCTGCGGGGATCGCCATCTTCGGCATTCCGAGCCTCGAAGGACGCGAAACCCGCTATGAGGTGAAGATCCCTTATGTGCTGGGCCTCATCTCCACGCGCAGCCTGACGGGCGAAGTCTCGGGCATTTACGAACTGGTCGCCAAGGCGCAGGACCGCATCGAGAACGGTATCAAGGCTTATGACGCGGTAGAAAAGCTCAAGGTCAACCAGAAGGACATGGCCGCGCACGAGGCTTTCGAGCGCAGCAAGGCCGATCTCGGCTATGCGCTGCTCCTGAAGCGCTTCGTCGCCGATCCCCGGCAAGCCACACCCCAGGACATAGAAAAGGCCGCGTGGTCGACCGTGCCCGATGTCCCCGTCATGTTCTGGGTTTTCCGCGTGATGGCAGGCCTCGGTTTCTTCTTCATCGCCTTCTTCGGAGCGGCTTTCTGGATGGCGTCGGTCCGCAAGTTCGGCTGCACCAACGGCTTTTGCCGCGCCTTCATGCGGGCGGCCGTCTGGATCATTCCACTGCCATGGATCGCGATCGAATTTGGCTGGATTCTCGCCGAGATCGGTCGCCAACCCTGGGCGATCGACGGCGTGCTGCCGACCTTCCTCGCCGCCTCGAGCCTGACTGTGGCGCAGCTCTGGACCACGATCATCGGCTTCACGCTTCTTTACGGCACCCTCGCCGTCATCGAAGTGCGGCTGATGCTGGCGGCGATCCGCAAGGGGCCGGACCAGAATCGTCCCCAAGCGCCGGCGCCGGCTGCCCCGAACGGCTACGCGCCCATTCCCGCCGAATAAGGAGAACAGGTCATGGCACCTCCCATCGACTATGAAACGCTCCGGCTGATCTGGTGGCTCCTCATGGGCGTCCTGCTGATCGGCTTCACCCTCACGGACGGCTTCGACCTCGGCACCGCCACGCTGCTGCCCTTCGTGGCGAAGACCGACGCCGAACGCCGGCTCGTCATCAACTCGATCGGCGCGACATGGGAAGGAAACCAGGTCTGGTTCATCCTTGGGGGCGGCGCGATCTTCGCGGCCTGGCCGTTCGTCTATGCGGTCAGCTTTTCCGGCTTCTATCTCGCGATGTTCCTCGTCCTCGCCGCGCTCATCCTGCGGCCGGTGGGGTTCAAATACCGTTCGAAGAGACCCGACGCGGCATGGCGCTCGCGCTGGGATTGGGCGCTGTTCGTCGGCGGCTTCGTGCCCGCGCTGGTGTTCGGCGTCGCGGTGGGCAATGTTCTGACCGGCATTCCCTTCCGCCTCGATAGCGATCTGCGCTCCTTTTACGAGGGCAGCCTGCTCGGCCTGTTCCATCCCTTTTCACTGGTTGCCGGCCTGCTCTCGGTCGCGATGATCGTGCTGCACGGCGCGAGCTGGCTCGCGATCAAGATCGAACGCGGCGCGGTGCATGATCGCGCCCGCACATTCGGCCAGATCGCGGCGGCCGCGTCGATCCTGCTGTTCGCGGTCGGCGGCGTGATGATCGCAAAGATGGGCTTCGGCTTCCGGCTTGCCCATGCGGCCGATCCGCTCGGCCCGTCCAATCCCCTGCTGTCGGGAACGGTCGCAGCGCCGGGAGCGTGGCTCGACAATTACGGCGCGCATCCCTGGATGCTGATCGCGCCCATCCTCGGCTTCGCGGGTCCGCTGCTGGCATGGATCGGCATCCGCAAGGGTCGCGAGGTTCTGGCCTTCGGTGGATCGTCGATCGGCGCGATCGGGATCATCGCCACGGTGGGCCTGTCGATGTTCCCGTTCATCCTCCCGAGCTCGATCGACCCGGCTTCAAGCCTGACGGTCTGGAACGCCTCGTCCAGTCATGTGACGCTGTTCATCATGCTGGCGGTGACGGCGATCTTCCTGCCGATCGTGCTGCTCTATACCGCCTGGGTCTATAAGGTTCTGTTCGGCCGCATCACGCTGCGCGACGTCGACACCAACCCCGACTATTACTGAGAAGGATACGCCGATGTGGTATTTCAGTTGGGTTCTGGGTGTGGGCCTTGCCGTCGGCTTCGGCATCCTCAACGGAATATGGCATGAATTTCATGCCGATCCCGATGATGACACGGCGGTCTGACCGCCAAGCGGGATGATAAGCCGGCCCGTTCGCGCCGGTCCCGGAGCGGCGGTTCGCGGTCCTGGGCATCGTCGTGGCGATCATGTTTGTCGCCTCCCTGCTGACGCGCGGGCGTCATTCGAGAAGGCGGCAGCTCGACTAAATTTGACCAAGGAGAAAGCCCATGACCAGGCAAGTGAATATCGGGATCGAAGAGAAAGACCGCGTAGCGATCTCCGAAGGTCTTAGCCGCCTGCTGGCGGACACCTACACCCTCTATCTGACCTCGCACAATTTCCACTGGAACGTGACCGGGCCGATGTTCAATAGCCTCCACACCATGTTCATGACGCAATATACCGAGCTGTGGAACGCGATCGATCCGATCGCCGAACGCATTCGCTCGCTGGGGCAACCGGCGCCCGGCTCCTACGCGCAGTTCGCGAAGCTCAGCTCGCTTCCCGACGCGCCGGAAGTGCCGCCCAAGGCGCTCGAAATGGTGGACATCCTCGCCAAGGGACATGAAGCGGCCGCCCGCACGGCGCGCGCGCTGTTCCCGCTCGTCGAGAAAGCGAGCGATGAGCCGACGGCGGATCTTCTGACCCAGCGGATCGGTGTGCACGAACAGACCGCATGGATGCTGCGCGCGCTCCTCGAGGATTAAGCCGGACTGACAACCACGGCCGCGCCGATCTGCGCGGCCGTGGTGCAGCGACGAAATCAGGACACCGGCGCGGCACCGGTGCGCACGCATTCCTCGATGCGGCGGCCCACATCGGCGTCGATGCTTTTCCAGTAGTCGATCGCCCGTTCCAGCACGGGCGAGCGCACGCCGCCCAGCAGGCTGCCGGCCACCGTTTCCACAAGCCGGTCCCGCTGTGCGTCATTGAAAACCTCGCGGACGAGAGTTCCCGGCTGCGTGAAGTCGTCATCCTCGGGGCGCAGGGTATAGGCTTGGCGCACCATCTCGCCGTCGGTTTCCCAGCCATCGGCCACGGGGCCGGTTTCGTCGGCCCAGCTCCGCCCGCCGCTATTGGGCGCATAGACCGGCGCATTGCCGCTATGCTGATAGGCCATCTGTCCATCGAACATATAGGTGTTCACCGGCACCTTGGGCTGGTTGACCGGGAGCTGGTGGAAGTTCGTCCCGATGCGATTGCGCTGCGCGTCATTGTAGGCGAAAGCGCGGCCCAGCAGCATCTTGTCGGGGGAAAGGCCAATGCCGGGGACAGTGTTCCCCGGTGAGAAGGCCGCCTGCTCGATCTGCGCGAAGAAGTTCTCCGGATTGCGATTCAAGGTCATCGTCCCGACCTTGATGAGCGGATAATCCTTATGCGCCCAGGTCTTGGTCAGGTCGAAGGGATTGATCCGGTAGGTCTTGGCCTCGGCATAGGGCATGATCTGGACGAACAGCGTCCAGCTCGGATGATCGCCACGCGCGATCGTCTCGAACAGGTCGCGGCGATGATAGTCGGCATCAGCACCTGCCATCGCGGCTGCTTCGGCATTGGTGAACTCGGCCGTGCCCTGATTGCTGTGGAAGTGATATTTGACCCAGAATTTTTCGCCGCTCGCGTTGACCCACATATAGGTGTGGGAGCCGTAGCCGTTCATGTTGCGCCACGAGCGCGGCAAACCGCGGTCCCCCATGAGGTAGGTGACTTGATGGGCGGACTCGGGATTGAGCGTCCAGAAATCCCATTGCATGTGATTATCGCGCAGCCCGCAATCGGGAAGCCGTTTCTGGCTCCGGATGAAGTGCGGAAACTTCATCGTGTCGCGGATGAAGAAAACTGGCGTGTTGTTGCCGACGAGATCGTAGTTGCCCTCGCTGGTGTAGAATTTGAGGCTGAAGCCGCGCACGTCGCGCCAGGTGTCGGGACTGCCCGCCTCGCCGGCGACGGTCGAGAAGCGCGCGAGCATTTCCGTTGAAGCGCCCTTCTGGAACAGGGCCGCGCGCGTGTAGGCGGAAACGTCCTCGCTCGCCTCGAAAACGCCGAAGGCGCCCGATCCCTTGGCATGGGGTTGCCGCTCGGGAACCTTCTCGCGGTTGAAGTGCGCCATCTGCTCGAGGAAATGGACATCGTGCAGAAGGATCGGGCCGTCCGCGCCGATCGTCAGCGAATTGCGGTCACTCGGCGCTGGCGCGCCAGTGCTCATCGTCGATCCGGTTCCACTTTTGGTATTTGCCACGGCTGCTCTCCCTTTCGCGGCAGGGGCGGCCGTCCGCCGAGTCCCTGCGAACAGCCAACTATACGCTGAACGGATCAAGCCTCAATACAAATATAGGCTAATTCTGTAATCATGGTAGAATGCCCCATCCTCGAGTCAGCAGCGAAAGGACAGGCATGGCTTCGGAAAAATTGTCGAAGATTCTGCTCGATGCGCTGGATGATGAGCGCAAGGCGGAGGCGACCTATGCCTCCGTAATCGGGAAATTCGGACCTGTCCGGCCATTCTCGAACATCATAGAAGCCGAACGGTGTCACGCCGCCGCGCTCGAACGGCAGCTCGAGCGATTGGGTATCGGCGTGCCGCCCAATCCGTGGACAGGGAAGGTGACGGCGCCGGTTTCTCTCGCGCAGGCTTGCGAAAGCGCGGTCGAAGGCGAACTCGAAAATATCGCCCTCTATGATCGGTTGATACCGATGATCGAAGATCCAGCGGCGCGCCAGGTGATGGAGAATCTGCAAGCCGCCTCACGCGAACGGCATCTTCCTGCTTTCAGGCGGTGCCTCGAAATAGAGCGCGGCCGCAGGCGAATTATGAAAAGCGCCGTGTAACATCTAATGCGAAGGCTTAGCGGCATGGCCGCGCGAGTGGATTTGAGCGTGCACGAAACGACTGATTCACGTTGAGGAATGCGAAAAAGGGAGGAACATGATGCGTAATCTCATGGTGGTGACGCTGGTCGCAGGAATGGCAATCGGGACCAGTGCGAACGCTGCGTCGCCCCATTATCCGCAAACTGCGTCGGTCAGTGGTCAACCGACCGCAGCGGAAATCGCCATTGTGCGACGTGATCTCAGCACCTCTTTCGGCAAGGAATGGACCGACTACGAAAAGGAGGGTCATCACATCGGCTTCACCGCGGGCCATGCCGATCTCAACGGCGACGGTCGGCCCGATCTGCTGGTTTCGCTGAACGATTCCGGTTTCGGCTATTGCGGGTCGGCCGGATGCGCGGGCTATGCGATCTTGGCAACGCCGCAAGGGTATGCGCCCAAGGCTATCGAACTCGCCTACTTCTTTGAGAAAGCCATCGTGCTCCCGACCGTCCATCAGGGAATGCACGATTTACGCTATGATGATGCTCGCAAAGTGTTCGCTTGGAATGGTTCGCAATATCGCTAGCCAGCGCGCATTGCCGGGGTAAGCTTTATTGCTTCCCTTCCGCGTTTCTGATCGCGCGCGCCAAGGTCACTTCCTCCCACCGGATCGAAAATGCGCCACGGAGCTGCCTGGGAGCAAAGCCGTCGCCCGGTCCGCCGTGTAATGCGCCCGGATCGCTCCGTCACCTCGTGGGCGACATTCTCGCCAGGCCAGCGCGCGGACGTGCAGCGCCTTGGCTTGCCTCTCTCGTCAAGCGGCGTGGCGGCCCAGCTTTCCATGACGCACTGCTCGGTTGCATCGGCCTTGGCGGCGGGGTTGCGAAATGCGTAGCGCCGTGCGTCTCACAATCGCGCCACTTTCCTCAGAGAGCTGCGCGGCAAGCGCGGGCGCTATGCTCGAACAGATACCGATTGCGCCTTCCGGTCCTTCGGCCGCCATGGCGGCGGTGAGCGCGTTCATGAGTTCCTTTTGAAAGCGATCGGCGAGGATCTCGGAACGGGCCTGCGCCTCCCAGTTCGTCTCCACCGGATCGGATGCCAGCTCATTGGCAGCGCAGGCTCCGAGCGTGAGAGCGAATAGGAGCAGACGGCGCGTCGCATCGGAGTTTTCAGGCCTGTGCAGCGCCCGGCCCGAAACGATCGCAGAGCATGTCGATCAGCTTGCGAACGTCATCGTCGGCAAGGCTGTAAAAGATCGTCGTGCCGTCGCGGCGGGTCTTGACCAGGCCGCCCTCGCGCAGCCGCCCCAGATGCTGGGAGACGCTGGATTGCGATTGCTCGCACAGCTCCACCATCTCCCCAACGGAAAACTCTCCCTGAGTCAGCCGGCACAGGATCAGCAAGCGCTGTTCGTTGGCGAGTAGCTTCAGCACGCTCGCCGCATGGGCGGCATGCTTGGCGAGTTCCGCAAACGGCGTGTCGAGGGGCATCATCTGGTCGCGGGTTTCCCATCATCTCGGAGCACAATGTAAATGGCCGGAATAACCAGCACGGTCAGCAGCGTCGAGGAGGCGAGGCCGAACAGCAACGAGATGGCTAGGCCCTGAAAGATCGGATCGGTCAGGATCACCGCGGCACCGATCATCGCCGCCGCAGCCGTCAGAACGATCGGCTTGAACCGGATCGTCCCGGCTTCGAGCAGCACATCGCGCAGCGATTTGTCCGGCGTCGCCGAATGGCGAATGAAGTCGACCAGCAGGATGGAGTTGCGCACGATGATGCCGGCGAGCGCAATGAAGCCGATCATGGATGTTGCCGTGAAGGGCGCGCGGAAGAGCATGTGACCGATGACGATGCCGACCAGCGTGAGCGGCACTGGCGTCAGGATGACGAGCGGCAGGCGGAAGCTGCGGAACTGCGCAACAACGAGGATATAGATGCCCAGCAGGGCCACCATGAACGCGCCGCCCATGTCGCGGAACGTGACCCAGGTGATCTCCCAT
>JAYRJH010000087.1:0-9653 GCA_041906415.1 Sphingomonas sp.
GAGGAGGCACCGCTCTTCGCGAACCGGCTGGCGGCGGCGCACATCTTCTGCGCGCCGCTGATCCGTGTCACGGAAACGGTCGCCATCCTGCGACGCACCCCGACGGCCCGTCCATCCCGCTCACGGCGCTGAAGGAGCGCGACTGCGGCGCGCTCACCGGGCGCAACAAGGATGAAACGGCGGCCGATCGACCGTCGCCGCAAGACATCATTGCGAGCCCCGCAATGCAACGTTATATTGTTACACGAATCGACTGGATGTCCATCGGGCGCGCGGGCGCGGAGGATATCTCACCTTCGATGGTGACGGCCGGTTCTCGTTCGCACCGGGGGATCAATGAACAAATTCGCAATTCTCGCCGCGTCGGCGCTCGCCGTGCCGCAGCCTGCCCATGCGGCGGAGCAGGACAACCAGGCCGATATCCGCGCGCAGCAGAAGGCCGCCGTGGAGGGCGCGGACGTGGTGGTGACGGCCACGCGCACCGAGCAGGCGATCAGGGACGCGCCCGCCAGCATGTCCGTCGTCACCGGCGCGGAGCTGCGCCGCCGTCCGGTGCAGGATCTGGCGGAGGCGCTGGAGAACGAGCCGGGCCTCACCATCAGCGGTGTCGGCATGACGCGGCGCGGCATCTCCATCCGCGGCATGTCCAGCGACTATCTGCTGACCCTGGTGGACGGCCGGCGGATCAACGATTCCGCATCGAACATGGCGCATGTCGATTTCGATCTCGGCTGGGTGCCGAGCATCGCGATCGATCGGATCGAGGTGGTGCGCGGGCCGCTCTCCGCGCTCTACGGATCGGAGGCGCTGGCAGGCGTCGTCAACGTCATCACCCGCCGTCCGGAACAGAAGCTGGAGGCGAGCGCGCTCTCCATGTTCGGCTTCCGCGACGGCAAGGGCGGCAACACCGCGCAGCTTTCGGCGCTGGTCGGCGGGCCGGTGAGCGATACCCTGGGGGTCGTCGCATGGGGCGAATATCACCACCGCTTCGCCACCCCGGACCGCGCCGATCCGCGCCTCAGCGAACTCGAAGGGCGCGAGGCGTGGAGCGGCAGCATCATCGGCTGGTGGAAGCCAGCGCCCGGCCAGAGGATCGAGATTGGCCAGGCCGCGATCAAGGACGATCGCGCGCGCGGCGCAGTCACCACCGACGCGAAGCCGGTCTATTACGAATATCAGGACCACGTCACCCGCGCGCAGACCTATGGCAGCTACACCGGCACATGGGACTGGGGCGAGGTGCAGGCGCGCGCCTATCGCTCGGTGCTGGAGCGGGTGAACGAGCGCGACCAGAACCAGGTGCCGACACGCCCCACGCGCACGGTGGATTTCGTTGCGGACGCGCGGATCACGCTCGGCACCTTCACCGGCAACCGCCTGACCTTCGGCACCGAGCATCGCAACGAATATCTGCGCGACGCCAGCGTCAACGTGCCGGGCGAGACGAGCGTAAACCATGATGCGCTGTTCGTGCAGGACGAATGGAAATTCGGCGACCTCGGCTCGCTCACGGTCGGCAGCCGGTTCGATCACCATCCGGCCTATGGCTGGCAGACCAGTCCGCGCGCCTATCTGATCGTGAAGCCGGTCGGCGGACTGGTGCTGCGCGGCGGCGTGGGCAAGGCGTTCAAGGCGCCCAGCCTGAAGCAATTGTCGCTGGATTACATCACCGTCGCGGCGGGCGGGCGCTTCATCATCACCGGCAACCCGGACCTGAAGCCCGAAACCAGCACCGCCTATGAAGCCGGCGCGTCATGGTATGGCAAGGGCTGGCAACTCGGCGCGACATTGTTCCAGAGCGACCTCCACGGCCTCGTCCAGACGATCTGCGTGGAACAATGCGGCGTGCGCGGCAGGGAACGGCGCGCCTATGTCAACGTCGATCGCGCGCGCATCCGTGGCGTGGAGCTGAACGGCGCGTGGAACCCGGCGGAGAGCCTCTCGCTCTCGGCCAGCTACACCTATGTCGATCCGCGCAATCTGGGCACCGGGCAGGAGCTGGCGGAGCGGCCCAACCATAGCGTGAAGGGCATGGTCGGCTGGACCTTCCTGCCCGGCAGCACGGTCAACCTGCGCGGCCGCTATGTCGGCGCGCAGACGGTCATCCAGAACAACGTGCCGGTGCGGCTCGACGGCTATGATCTATGGTCGCTCGACCTCAGCCATCGCCTGACTGAACGGGTGACGCTGAAGGCCGGCGTGGACAATATCTTCAGGAAGCGGCTGTCGGAGGATTCCGCGCTCTACACTTATGCCGAGCCGGGGCGGATATTCTTCGTCGGGCTGGGCGCGGGCTTCTGATCGATGCGCTTCTGGTTCGCCCTGCTGCTGTGTTTCCTGACGCTCCATGCTCCCGCGCGGGCCGCCGGGCCGCCGGTCGTCCGCATCGTCAGCACCGATTTCGTGCTGCCCGCGAAGTTCGCGCGGCTGGCGGAATGGGCGAAGGCGGAGGGCTATCGCATCGAATGGCGCTACGCCGATGCGATGGAAGGCGCGGACGCGGCGCAGGGGGCGGCGTTGCTGCTGCTCGACGGGCCGCGCCCAAGCGATCGGGCGGCGATCGAGAAGGCCGTCGGGCCGCTGGACCGCATCGCCGTGCCATGGCTCCAGATCGGCGGCGGGCCGCCCGCTTCGGGCCATTTGTCGCCCGATGCCGCGCGGCGGCTCATCGCTTATTACGCCGCCGGGGGAGAGGCGAATTTCCGCGCTTTCGTGAAGGCGGCGGCGCTGGCGCTCGCTGGGCAGAGCCTCGACACGCTCCCGCCTCCCCGCCGCCTGCCGCCGATTGGCCTCTATCATCCCGCTGCCCCTGCCCCGTTCGAGACGCCGCAGGCGTTCCTCGACTGGGCGAAGGCGCGCGGCCCGCGTCCGGTGATCGCCCCGGTGATCGCCATCGCCATTTCCGACGGCCAGATCCGCGACATGCAGACCGCCGCGATCGACGCGCTGGCGAAAGGCATCGAGGCGCACGGGCTGACGCCCGCCTTCTTCTGGTATGACGAGCGCGATCCGCAGGCGCTGGCCAAGGTGATCCGCCCGCTCGACGCGCAGGCTTTCGTCAGCTTCACCCATATGCAGAACGGCCCCGCGCGCGCCGCCGAGCTGGCCGCGCTCGACATTCCCGCGCTGCAAGCCGTGGCGGATCGCTCGGGCACGCCGGAGCAATGGCGCGCCGCCACCAGCGGCATCGGCGTCGCCAGCGCTACGGTGATGCTGAGCGTGCCGGAAAGCTGGGGCATATCCGATCCGATCGTGCTCGCCGCCGTGGACAAGGGCGAGACGGTGCCGATCCCCGAACAGGTCGAATTGCTGTCCGCCAAGCTCGCCCGGCTGGTCGCGCTGCGGACGAAGCGGGCGGCCGACAAGCATGTCGCCCTGTTCTTCTGGAACTATCCGGTCGGCGAGAAGAACCTTGCCGCCTCCAACCTGAACCTGCCGCAGAGCCTCGCGCGGCTGACGCACGACATGGCGACGGCCGGCTATGACTTGCGGCCGGCGGACGAACGGACGATGATCGCGGCGGGCCAGGCGATGCTCGCCGGCCTGTATCGCCCGGAAACACTGGACGATCTCGCCGCGCGCGGGCTGGCCGCCAGCCTGCCGCTCGCGGAATACAAGGCATGGCTGGCCACGCTGCCGCCCGCGATCCGGCAGCAGATCACGAAGCGCTGGGGCGCGCCGGAGCGCATCTCCACCTTGCGCGGCGACACGATCCTGATCCCGCGCCTCGCGCTCGGCAAGCTCGTCATCCTTCCCCAGCCGCCGCGCGACGGCGGCAGCGAGGCGGCCTATCATGACGTGACCACGCCGCCCGATCATCGCTATCTCGCCACCTATCTCTGGGCGCGGACGCGGGGACAGGCCGACGCGATCGTCCATTTCGGCACGCACGGATCGCAGGAATGGACGCCCGGCAAGGACCGCGGGCTGTGGGCGAACGATTATCCCTTCGTGCTGCTCGGCGACGTGCCGGTCCTCTATCCCTACATCCAGGACAATGTGGCGGAGGCGATCCAGGCGCGGCGGCGCGGGCGCGCGGTCACGGTCAGTCACCAGACACCGGCCTTCGCGCCATCGGGCCTGTATGACGAATTGCGCGATATCCACGCGCTGATCCACCAATATGCCCAGCTCGACGAAGGCCCCACCCGCGACCGCGTGGCGGAGCGGATCAGGACGCAGGCCCATGCGGCGCATGTCGATGCGGACATGGGCTGGGACGAGGCCGCGATCGCGCGCGATACCGGAGGCTATGTCTCGGCCTTGCAGGATCATCTGTTCGACATCGCCCGCGCTTCGGTGCCGATGGGGCTGCACGTCTTCGGCGCGCCCGCGTCGGACGACCGCCGCCTGACGACCGTGATGCAGCAACTCGGGCCGGATTACCTGAAGGCGCTGAAGCTCGATCCTGCCTCCGCCTTCGCGGGCGATTTCTCGAAGATCGGGGAGAGCCTGCCGTATCGCACGCTGCGCCTCTACCTGCGCGAGGGCGGCGACATCGCCTCGATCGCCGACCCGGCGCTCCGCGCGCAGATCGACCGCGCGGCCGGCTATGATCGCAACCTCGCGGAGCCGGGCGAGACGGAGGCGCTGCTCGCGGGCCTCGCCGGGCGCTTCGTGCGCCCCGGCCCCGGCGGCGATCCCGTCCGCAACCCGGAGGTGCCGAGCGGCCGCAACCTCTTCGCCTTCGAGGCGGACAAGGTGCCCTCCCCCGCCGCCTATGAGGAAGGCGGCAAGGCGATGGACCGTCTGATCGACGCCTATCGCGCGAAGCACGGCGGCGCCGTGCCGAAGCGGATCGCGGTGACGATGTTCTCCGGCGAGACGGTGCGCACGCTCGGCATCGGCGAGGGACAGGTCCTCCACGCGCTCGGCCTGCGCCCAACATGGGGGCGCGGCGGGCGCGTCGAGCGGCTGGAGATCGTACCGCTCGCGGAGCTTGGCCGCCCGCGCATCGACGTGGTGGTGCAGCCGACCAGCGTCTATCGCGACCAGTTCGACGGCTTCATGCGCCTGCTGGCGGACGGCATCGACCGGATCGCGGCGCTCGACGAATCCTCCGGCCCCGCCGCTTACGCCCGCGCGCTGGAGAAGGAATTGATCGCGCGCGGCATCGCGGCGGATCGCGCGAGGGAGCTTTCGCGGCTGCGCATCTTCACCAACGCGCCGGGCGATTACGGCACCGGCCTGCCGAAGCGCATCGCCAAAGGCGGCGATGGCGGCTCCGACGACTGGAAGACCGAGGAAGAACTCGCCGCGCCCTTCCTCGATCGGATGCGCTACGCCTATGGCGCGCGCGAATGGGGCCTGTCGCTCGACGGCGTGAACCTGTTCGCGGAGCAGCTCAAGGGCGTGGATGCGGCGGTGATGGGCCGCTCGTCGAACCTGCACGGGCTGGTCTCCACCGACCATCCGTTCGAGCATCTCGGCGGCCTCTCGCTCGCGATCCGCTCCGTCACCGGCAAATCGCCGGACCTGTTCGTCACCGACATGCGAGGACAGGACGCGCGCGTCACCACGGCGGGCGCGTTCCTCTCCACCGAGATGCGGACACGCTACCTCAACCCGCACTGGATCGGCGCGATGAAGGAGGAGGGCTACGCCGGGGCCAATGCCATCCTCGGCATCGTCAACAACCTCTGGGGCTGGCAAGTCACCGATCCCGCGAGCGTGCGCGCCGACCAGTGGCAGGCGATGCACGACGTCTATGTGCGCGATTCCCGCAACCTCGATCTCAACCGCTTCTTTGAGACGGTCCACCCGACCGCCCAGCTGCGGATCGTCAACCGGATGATCGAGGCGATCCGCCGCGATTACTGGCACCCCGACGACGCCACCCGCCGCTCGCTGGAGGAGCGTCGGGCGGCGTTGCAGGCCGTGACCGCCGACGCGGAACATGCCTCGGCCCGTACGCTCGCCGCCGGCGGCTTCGGCCTCGCGCCAGCGGTTCGGGGCCGGGCGGCGGCGGCGAACGCGTCTGCTGCCGCCGTACCCCCTCCCCCGTCCTCGACGCCCGTCGGCCGCGTGCTCGCACGCCAGCAACCGCCGCGCCCGATCGCCGCGCCGCAGGTCGGCGGCCAGGTGCCGATGCTGGCGGCGATCCTCCTTCTTTTCCTGATCGGCATCGTGCTGGAAGCGCATGGCCGACGCCCTCTCAACCCGGAGAATCCCCTTCATGCCAGCGCTTGAAGCGACGCTATACGATGCCTCCCGCCTGTTCCTCGTGCCGGTGATCCTGCTGATCCTCGCCGCGCTGGCCTTCTCGCTCATCAGCCTCGGCCGGTTCGCGCTCGAGGCGGCTGCACGCGGCGCGGGGCGGCCCGGCCAGCCGCTGACGGCCTACCGGCGGCGCATGCCGTGCGAGGGCGACGATCTGGAACTGCTCATCATGCGGCGGCTGGAATGGCTGCGCATCGTCTCGCGCAGCGCGCCGATGCTGGGGCTGGTCGCGACCATGATCCCGATGGGGCCTGCCCTGCTCGCGCTCGGCAGCAACGACGGCGCGGCGGTGGGCAGGAATCTGGTCGTCGCTTTCTCCTCGGTGATCCTGGCGCTCGTCGCGGCGGCGATCTCCTTCTTCATCTACACCATCCGTCGCCGCTGGCTGCTGGAGGAATTGCGCGCCATCGAGCTTTCCCGCGGGGAGGCCGCCTGATGCGCTTCCTGGAGGATGACGAGGCGGACGATCCGATCCTCTCGGTGGTCAATCTGGTGGACCTGTTCCTCGTGATCTGCGCCGTGCTGATGGTGCTGATCGCGCGCAACCCGCTGAACCCGTTCCAGTCCAGCAACGTCGTGGTGGTCGAGAATCCGGGCAGGAAGGACATGACGATCACGATCAAGGATGGGCAGAAGCTGGAACGCTACAGCTCCACCGATCGCGTGGGCCAGGGTGGGGGCGTGAAGGCCGGCACCACCTATCGCCTGCCGGGCGGCGATCTCGTCTATGTTCCCGAATGACCGGCGGCTCTTCCCGCTGGCCCCGGCCGGCATATCGGCGCTAGGCTGGCGGATACAGGAGAGCGACCATGCCGACCATCGCCGAAAAGCGCGCCACCTTCCGCCGCCTGCATGAATCGGGCTTCTTCATCATTCCCAATGCCTGGGATGCGGGCAGCGCCGTCCGGCTGACGAAGCTGGGCTTCAGGGCGATCGCCTCGACCAGCGCGGGCGCGGCATGGGCGGCCGGAAAGGACGACGGCGGACTGGGCCGCGACGCGGTGCTCGCGCACCTGCGGATGCTGGTCGCCGCGACCGACCTGCCGGTCAACGCCGATTTCGAGAACGGCTTCGCCGACAGCCCGGCGGCGGTGGCGGCCAATGTGGCGCTGGCAATGGAGACCGGCGTCGCGGGCATCTCGATCGAGGACTGGTCCGGCGATGCGATGTATGAGCGCGATCTCGCGGTCGAGCGTATCGCCGCCGCCCGCGCCGCGATCGACGGCATCGATCCGTCCGCGATGCTGATCGGCCGCAGCGAGAACTTCCGCGTGCCGGGCATGTCCGCCGCCGAAAGCATCGCCCGCGCAGTCGCCTATGCCGAGGCCGGCGCGGACTGCCTGTTCGTTCCCTTCATCCTCGATCACGGCGCGATCGCGGAGCTGGTCGCGGCGGTCGCGCCCAGGCCGGTGAATGTGGTCGTCCACGGCGATGCAGCGTCGGCGGCAGCCTGGCCGGGCGGGCATGGGCGGCGTTCGACGATGCGGCCAGGACGCTGAAAGGCTTCGACTGACCGGGAGAGCGGACGCGGAAGCTCCCCGGCGCGACATGGCGCGATCTTCCCACGGGTGAACAGATTGCGGTTCACATTCGAAATGGCGCGGATTCTATTCGCCGGGCGATGCAAGCAAGGTCCGACGCCGTGAACCACATACCGACCGCAAGCCCCTTTCCCCGCGGGCCTTTCCCGCTTTCCCCGGCCGGAGGCGCGCAGGCGCTGCACGCCGGGCTGGAGCTGGCGCGCGCGAGCCAGCTCACCATGTTGCGGCTGCAACTCGCCCTGCACGGATCGGATCGCCGCGCGGCGATGCAGGCGCTCGACGACCTGCTGGACATGGACGCGGAGATGGAAGGCATCGCCACCGCGCTGGCCGAGGTCCCGGCACAGCCCGCCGGCAGCGCCGAGCTTGCCGATTTCATCGGGCGCCAGAAAGCCGCGATCGCCGCCGAGAAGCATCTGCTGACGGGCATCGAGGGACCGAACGGCGAAGCCCCCTCCCTAGCCATCGCCGCCCCCCGCTCATGGGAAAGCGGGGAAGGCCCGCAGCAGGGTCCGTGGCCGGATGCCGATCAGGAAGCCGACGGTCACGCCGAACGCGGGCGCGGGAGGTCGATCCTCGCCGTCGCGATCGTGCTGATCCTCATCGGCTTCGGACTGGCCGTCTATCTATGGCCGCCGTTGCAGGCTGCGCTGCGCCAGCTTCCCTCAGGCGTCGAGGCGCTCCTCGGGTAATGCGCGCTTGATGATCGCGCGCGTGTCGATCGGCGCGTCATAGGCCCCGTAAGCCGAGCCGCGCCCGCCGAAGCGCAAGGCGCAGAACGCCTCCGCGATCGGGCTGTCCCAGCCGATCAGCACCGCAGCCTGCGCCGCCAACGCCAGCCGCTCAACCAGCAGCCGCGCATTGGCCTCGTTCGCGGACCTGAGGTCGATCGCGTCGAGCCAGTCGTCATAGGCGCGCAGCCGGCCCCGCGCCCCGGCGAGGAAGGCGCGCAACGCCTCCACGCCCTCCGGCTCGCGGGCCAGCGCGCGCAGCAGATCGAGCGCGATGACATTGCCCGATCCCTCCCAGATCGCGTTCAGCGGCGACTGGCGGAACAGGCGCGGCATCGGCCCCGTCTCGATATACCCCGCGCCTCCATGGCACTCCATCGCCTCGTTCACGACGCCGGGCGTGCGCTTGCACACCCAATATTTGGCGAGCGGGGTGAGCAGCCGCGCGACCGGATCATCCTCATCGAACGCCTGCGCCAGCCGGAAGCCGAGCATCGTGGCCGCCTCGCTCTCCACCGCGAGGTCGGCGAGCACGGCGGCCATCGCCGGCTGGTCGATCAGGCGGCGCTGGAAGGCGGATCGGTGCGCGGTATGCCAGAGCGCCTGCGCCACCGCGCCGCGCATCTGCTGGGCGGAGCCGATCACGCAATCGAGCCGCGTGTGCTGCACCATCTGGATGATCGTCGCGACGCCGCGCCCCTCCGGCCCGAGCCGTTCGGCGAGCGCGCCGTGATATTCGATCTCCGACGAGGCATTGGAACGGTCGCCCATCTTGTCCTTCAGCCGCATCACGCGGAAGCCCGCGTTGCGCTCGCCGTCCGGCAGCCAGCGCGGCACGAGGAAGCAGGTCAGCCCGCCTTCCGCATAGGCAAGCGTCAGGAAGGCATCGCACATCGGCGCGGAGCAGAACCATTTGTGGCCGGTCAGGCGATACCAATGGCCTTCGCCCGTCGGCTCGGCGCGGGTGGTGTTGGCGCGCACGTCCGATCCGCCCTGCTTCTCGGTCATCGCCATGCCGATGGTGACGCCCGCCTTCTCCGCCGCCGGTCGCGCCGCCGGATCGTAGCGCCCGGCGGTGATTCGCGGCACCCATGTCGCGGCGACCTCCGGCGTGGCCATAAGCGCGGGAACGGCGGCATAGGTCATGGTCATCGGGCAGCTC
>JAYRJH010000088.1:0-9612 GCA_041906415.1 Sphingomonas sp.
TCGCCCACCCCGCGCGTGTCGCCATCGCTGACGAAGCGATAGCCGTCGGCCTGGGCCTTGCGGGCGAGACCGTCCAGCCACGCCTTCTCGTCCGCGCCGCGCGGGGCCACGCCGTAGAGCCACTGGATCGCAAATCTGTCCCACGCCCCGACGCCGGTGGCATAAGCGTTCGAGAAATCGAGCACGTCGCCGTTAACCCGGATCAGCGGCGCGGGATAATCCATCACGGAGGCGCGGCCGGCATAGGTGCTGCCGGCGAAATTGTGCGCAAGGCCGAGCGCGTGGCCCACCTCATGCACGGCAAGCTGGCGCAGGCGGGCGCGGACCAGCACGATCGGATCGTCGGGCGCGCCGCTCCCCTCGCGCGATGCGCCTGCCAACCCGTCGAAGATCAGCCGGTCCTGCCATGCGCGCAGCGATCCCAGCTGCACGACGCCGCGCACGATCTCCCCCGTGCGGGGATCGACGATCGTGGTGCCGGTGGACCAGCCGCGCGTGTTGCGATGGACCCAGGCGATGACGTTGTAGCGGACGTCCATCGGGTTGACGCCCTCGGGCAGCGTCTCCACCCGGAAGGCATCGACGTAACCGGCGGCGTCGAACGCCTGCGCCCACCAGCGCGCGCCCTCGATCAGCGCGGTGCGGATCGCTTCGGGCGCGGCGCGATCGACATAGAAGACGATCGGCTTGACGACCCGGCTGCGCGCAGCGCCGGGATCGACCTTCTCGAGCCGAAAACGGCGGACCAGCCGGGTGACGATCGGCTGGTCGAGCGCGGCGGAATAATCGTTACGGATCACCTGCACCGAGGTGCCGGTGCGCGGATCGTGCGCACGGGGGCGGAAGCCGGCATCGGGCAGACGGACGAAGCTGTGGTGCACGGCCAGCGTCACCGAGCGGGCATCCGGCACGATCCGGCCGATCGCCGCGCCCGGATCGTCGCTCTGGAAGGTCAGGACCGACTGGAATTCGACATTGTCGGGGAAAGCGGCGCTTTCCCCGGGATCGACATAGCTGAGTGCCGGCGCGAGCTTATAGACCCCCGCCTTGCCGCGCTTCAGCCGCGCCGCGAGGTTCATCGCGTCGCGCAGCAGAAGCCCGGAGATGTCGAGCGAGACGGCGCCGTCGGGCAGGTCGGTCGCGTCGCCCGCCCATATCACCGAGGGGGCGAAGGAATCGGCCACCGCCCGCTCCTCTCCCGGATCGCCGGAAAGCGCGCGGAAGCGGGTGTTCTCGAACGCGGCGAACACCTTCTTGCCGACGCGGCGGAAGACGATGATCTGCGTCTGCCCCAGACCCGCGCGATCGGCGCCGATCTCCGCAGCGCCCAATCCGCCCGCGATCGAGGGCGTGTAGAGATAGCGCCCGATGACGCCGTCCGCCCCGGCGGCGGGCAGGCGGACGACGACATGCCCCTCCCCCTGCCGCGCCACGGCGAACAGCGGCGCGTCAGCCGTCCGCGCCATGGCGGGGGCGGACGACAGCGCCGCGGCAAGAAACAGCAGCGCCGCCGCCCGCCGCCGCATCAGAAGCGATACCGCATGTTGGCGTACCAGTAGCGGCCCATCGGCGTGTAGAGCGTGCCGAGATAGCCGCCGGAGGACAAAGGCGGCGCCTCGTTGGTGAGGTTGCGCACGCCCAGACGGATGCTGGCCCCCTTCATCGCGCCCGGCAGGCGATATTCGGCGTAGAGGTTGGCGGTCATCTGCCCCTCGACCACCCATGGCGCGGACGCGGCGTCGATGCTCGTGTCGTCGACGCTGCCGATAAATTGGGTGAAGGCGCCCAGCGACACATTGTCCAGCGACCAGTTGAACGAGGCCGACCATTTCCACGCCGGCCGCGAGTTCTGCCGCAGCAGGGTGCCGCCGCCGGAGATCACCGTGTCCTTGTTGATCTTGCCCGCGGCGCGTGCCGCGAGCAGCGCCGCGATGCCCGGCGACGGATCCTGGTAGAATTCGATCAGGTGCGACACGTTCACGGAGATGTTGAAATCGCCGATCCCCGTGTCTCGCACCGAATAGATCGCGTTGAGATCGAGCCCGCGCACCGTCTGCGGCAGCAGGTTCACATATTGATCCTTGACGTAGAGCACCTGCCCGGCCGGGGCGAGGCCGGTGCCGGCGAAGGCGGCGACGTCATCCGGCGTGGGCGCGGCGCGCACGACATTGGGATTCGTCTCGCCCGACTGGCGGAGCAGATAGTCCAGGATCAGCGCATTGCCTTCGCCGAAGATGCCGATCAGCCCGGTCTGCTTCACCTTCCAATAGTCCGCGGTGAACGTCAGATGGCCGAAGCGATCGGGGATCGGCGGCTCGATCACCGTGCCGATCGACCAGGTGGTCGCGCGCTCGGGATCGAGGTTCGGATTACCCGAGCGCAGCGCCGTGACCGACAGCCGCCGCTTGGCGCCGGGGACGGTGGAATTGGGGCAGTCCGTGAAGCTCGCGATCGCGCCCCTGCGAAGGTCCGCCTGGCAGAAGATATAATCCGTGCGCGTATTGGTGCGCGCGATGATCTGCGCGTTGACCTGCTCCAGATTTGGCGCGCGGAACGATTTCGCCCACGAGCCGCGCAAGCGGAAGCCCTTCACCACATCCCACGCTCCGGCGACCTTGGGCACCGCGATGTCGCCGAAATCGCTGTAATTCTCGTAGCGGCCCGCGAGCTGGAGATTGAGGCTGCGGACCAGCGGTATCTCCATTTCCGGCGACACCACCGGCACGGCCAGCTCGCCATAGGCCGAGAAGACCATGCGCGTGCCGTGCGTGTCCGGATTCTTGCTGAGGTTGGCGAAATCGCTGACTGCGGTGCCGGTATAGGGATCGACGAAATCGATCGTGCCGTCGATGCGCGCGTCGCGATCGTCGAGCTGCGTCTCGCGGCGCGCCTCGATGCCGGCCGCGAAGCCGACGTCGCCGCCCGGCAGCGTGACGAGATCCTTCTTCGACAGGCGGAAATCGTAGGTGGCGAGCGTCGATTTGTCGAAGCGCACCAGCTTCTGCCGCGCGGCGTTGATGCTGGTCGCGTTGCTCGGCGTGCCGTCCCCGATCGAAGGCGTGGCGAGCGTGCCGCCGTTGAACGGATTATACGCCGCCGGCGTGGAGAGCGCGAGGATCTCGTTCAGCTTGGTACGCGAGATATTGTCGCTCACGTCGCGCACGGTCGCTTCCGAATAGCTGCCGGCGGTTTCCCAGGTGAACCCGTGCCAATCCCCGCGCAGCCCGAACAGCAGGCGGAACTGCTTGTTCGTCACGTCGACGTTGATCGGGCCGAAATCGGTGAAGGAATAGCTGCCGATCTTCACCGGCAGCCCCTCGGCCGGAATGTTCAGCCCCGGCAGACGGTTCGGATTGGGCGTGCCGTCCGCGAAGGTGACCGGGCCGAGCGGGTTCCAGTAGTTGCTCGCCGGAACGGTGATCGGGATCGAACTGAGCGTCTGGATCGGGCTCTGCTGCGCATGGGTCTTCGCGTAATAATAGCCCGCCTCCCAGAAGGCGGTGACATCGTCGAAGTCGTAATGGCCGGTCAGGAACAGGTTGACGCGGTTGAGGCGCGGGATGACCGTCGTACCCTCCGCCGCGAGATCCTCCTTGAGCGCGGTGTTCAGCCCCCCGTTCGTCATGCACAGGCCGTTGCCGATCGCGATGGTGCAGCCGCTCAGCGTCGCCGGCTGGATCTGGAACGCGCCCGACGCGGTGCTTATCGCGGTGCCGTTGGACCTGACCGTGCCGAAGAATTTCGGCGAGCCGGCCACGCCGCCAAGCCACGGCGTGGTCGTGCTGCGGCCGTCGAGCGACGATTTGCCGGCGAACCGCGTGTCGGCGAACAGCCCGCGCCGATCGGACGAGGCTGTGAAATACTGTTCGGTCGACATCAGGCCGGTGCCGTGATCGTAGCTGGCGAACAATGTGATATTGCCCTTGCCGCCGGCGAAATTGGTGCCCAGCACGCCGTTGACGTTCAGCTCGCGCAGCCGCGTCCCCTCCGCGCCGCCATATTGCACGGAGATGTCGCCGCCGTTGTAATTGGTCTTGAGCACGGTGTTGACCACGCCCGCCACCGCGTCCGCGCCGTAGATGGCGGCGGCGCCGTCGCGCAGCACCTCCAGCCGCTCCAGTCCGTTCACCGGGATGGCGTTGGTGTTGTAGGTCAGCACCGGCACGAGCTGGTCGTTCGCCTGGCTGGTGGGATGGTTGACGACGCGGCGGCCGTTGAGCAGCACGAGCGTGTTGCCGATGCCGAGGTTGCGCAGGTTGACCGACCCCACGTCGCCGCGCGCCGCGTTGCTGCTCTGCGGCAGATAGGAGCTGTTGAAGGTCACGTCGCCGAACTGCGGGACGGAACGGAACAGTTCGTCACCCGAAACCGCGCCCGAATCCTGGATCTCGCGCGTGCCGATCAGCGTGACCGCCAGAGCCTCGTTGACCTTGGCGCCCTTGATCTGCGAGCCGACTACCACGACGTCCTGCATCGGCGTCTGGTCCGTATCCTGCGCCGCCGCGGCGGGCGCGGGCGCGGCCGCGCCGGGAGCCGGCGTTACCTGCGGCTCCGCCGCCAGCCGGACGGGCGTGGCGATACGGTGCGGCGCGGGCGCGCGCAGCGTCAGCGCCACGACGCGGCCGTTGATCGAGGCGACGCGCAGCGGCGAGCCTTCCAGTATCTTCTCCAGCGCGCTTTCCGGCGCATAATTGCCGACGACCGCGGGCGCGCGCAGCGACGCCACGGTGGCGGACGGGAACAGCAGCCGATAGCCCGACTGCTTGGAGAAGTTCTGCAACGCGTTGCCCAGCGGCTGCGACGGTATGTCGAAGCGCGTGACCTGATTCTGCGCCATCGCCGGCTGCGCGGCCGCGATTGCCGCCGTCGCCAGCACCAGCACGCTGGCCTGCGCGGCAAGAGCGCCGCGCCCGATCCCCTTGAGCATTTCCCGGTCCCCCGTCTCTTTTCGATCGCCGGATTTTTCCGGCCTTCAATTGCGCAGACGAACCGCGGGCGCATCCCCGCCATCCCCGCGGACGATTTTTCCGCAAATTTATGTCTCGACAAGCCACCTGGGAGAAGCTTTCATATCACGGTCGGACGAATGGGGGGCGACGCTGCGCGATCGCGAGGAAAGGCTCGGCTGGTTCAAGGCCGTCATTCTGCCATATCAGCCGTTGCTGCGCCGGCGGCTGCGGCGGCTCGTGCGCAATCCGGACGATCTGGAGGATCTGATCGCCGAGGTGATGACGCGCACCTATGCCTATGACGGCTGGCGCGATATCCGCAACGGCCTGGCCTTCATCACCCGCACCGCGCACAACATCCTGATCGACCAGCAGCGCCGCGAGGTGATCGTCTCGTTCGACTATGTCGCCGATCTGGAGACGCTCCAGCGCAGCGTCTCCTATGACGAGATGTTCGATGCGCGCGACGCGCTGCGCCATCTGGAGGCCGCGATCGACACGCTGCCGCCACAGCCGCGCCGCGCCTTCCTGTTGCGGCGGGTGCAGGGCCATTCGGTCGGCGAGGTGGCGGAAATCATGGGCATCTCCGTCTCCACGGTGGAGAAGCATCTTACGAAAGCGCTGGCCCGCATCATCCGGCTGCGGGCCGAGCAGGAGGAACAAGGCGTTGTCCAGCGGGACGGAAAAGGCGAACGAGCGCAAGGCGATCCGCGATGCGGCGGCAGCCTGGGTCGTTCGCCTTGACGCCGCGCCGGACGCGCGCCTGCAATGCGAGGCGGCTGCGTGGATAGACGCCGATCCCCGCCACGCGGTCGCCTTCGCGGAGGCGCAATATGCGTGGGAATCGGCGCCCCACATCCGGCTTCGCGACGCGGGCGAGGCGCCGCCGGAAACCGCCGGGGAGCCTGAAGCGGAAACGGCGGCCGAACCGGCGCCGCCGCATCGCCTCATATCGCGCCGCGCCGCCGGGCTGGGCCTGCTCGCGGCATCGGCGGCGGGTGCGGTCGGGCTGGGCCGCCTGCTGCTGCCGGAAACCGATCGCCATGCGACGCTGCGCGGGCAGCAGAGCCTGACGCGGCTGGCGGACGGCTCGTCCATCCGGCTCAACACCGCGACCACGCTCGACGTCCGCCTCACCGGAACGCGGCGCGTCGTCCGCATGATCGAGGGCGAGGCGCTGTTCGACGTCGCGCGCGATCCGCGCCGGCCGTTCATCGTCGATCTCGGCGACGCGCAGGTGCGCGTGGTGGGCACCAGCTTCAACATCAGGCGGCGGCCCGACCGGACCGAACTGACCGTGACGCGCGGGCTGGTGGCCGTCAGCGACGCGGAGGGCCAGTCGATCAGCGTCGGCGCGGGAGAGACGACATTGATCCGCCCCGGCATCCTCGCCACGGCCCTGCCCGGCGAGGCGCTGATCCACCAGCGCACCGTATGGCAGGAAGGCTTCATCGAGCTGGACAATGAAACGATCGAGGAAGCGGTGGCGGAGTTCAACCGCTATCGCGACCGGCCGATCGTGGTGGCCGATCCGCGCATCGGATCGCTTATCATATCGGGCCGTTTCGGCATCCACGAAAGCCGCGAGTTCGTGGAGGCGCTGAAAAGCAGCTTCCCCGTCACCGCCATCACATTGCCCAACGGCTCGATCGCGCTTTCCGGCAGCGAACGGCCCGCCCCGGCCTCGACGCGCCCTTATTGAAGGGCCATCAGCGCCGACAGCGAAAGCGTGCGGATCGCCGTGGGGATCGTGATCTTCGGATCGGGCGCGAAATAGGGCGAATGGTTGGTCGGCAGCGGCTCGCCCTTCGCCTTATAGGCGGCGATGGTCTTCGCGTCGTAAGCACCAACCATGTAGAAGATCGAGGGAACGCCCGCTTCGCCATAAGCGGAAAAGTCCTCGCTCGCCGTCCAGCCCGGCGCGAGCGCGGGCTTCTGCTCGATCGTATCCCCGCCGGCGGCCTGGAGCATCGCCCCCGCCCTTGCGACCAGAGCGTGATCGTTCACCACCGCCGGGCTGCCGTAAAGATGCTCCACCGACGGCGCGGGCGCGCGGGCCATGCTGGCGACGGCGTTGGCCGTCCGCGCTACGCCGTCGAGCAGCAGCGCGCGCACCTCCGGCGCATAGGATCGCAGCGTGAGCTTCAGCACGGCGTCGTCGGGAATGATGTTGCCGGCCGCGCCGGACTGGAGCGAGCCGACGGTGATGACGCCGAACGCGTTCGGGTCCTTCTCGCGGCTGATGACCGTCTGGATATCGGAAATGAAATGCCCGCCCATCACCACGGGGTCGATCGTTGCGTTGGGCATCGATCCATGCCCGCCGCGCCCCTTGAACACGATCTGCATCGCATCGGAATTGGACGTGATCGGCCCGTCTTTCAGCAGCACGGTGCCGGCCTCCGCCGGCCAGACATGAATCGCGAAGGCATAGTCCGGCTTCGGGAAGCGCTTGAACAGGCCGTCCGCGATCATCGCCCGCGCGCCCTTCAGAGTCTCCTCCGCCGGCTGGGCGACGAACATCAGCGTGCCGTGCCATTGCTGCTTCAGCGCGATCAGCGCCTCGGCGGTGCCCAGCCACGAAGCCATGTGGATGTCATGACCGCAGCTATGCGCGATGAAGCTGGTCTTGCCGTCGCGCTCCCCCTGCGCCCGGCTGGCATAGGGCAGGCCGGACTTCTCCTCGACCGGCAGCGCGTCCATCTCCGTGCGCAGCATCACCGTCGGCCCTTCGCCGTTGCGATAGATCGCGACGACGCCCGTGCCGCCCACCTTCTCCGTCACCGTGAAGCCCAGCGCCCGCATCTTCGCGGCGAGCAGCGCGGCGGTGCGCGTTTCCTGGCTGGAGAGTTCGGGATGCGCGTGCAGGTCGCGATACAGGGTTTCGAGCGCCGGATATTCGGCGCTGATCTGCCTGTCGATCGCGGCGCGGTCTTCCGCCGGGGTGGCCGCGGACGCCGCGCCGGCAATCGCGATGGAAGCCCCGGCAAGAAGGGCGAGGCGGATAAGAGATGGGATCAAGATTGCCTCCGGGTCGGATGCTTCAGCGGCGCGGTTATCCAGATTCCGGCCGGATTACAATCGATCCCCATGCCCGCCCCGCGCCGGCCGGCGGCAGCTCCGCGCGGACGAAAGCGGATTTCCGTATCGCCATCGCGATCATGATGGCGATATGATGGCTCCACGACATGGGCGCGACGGCCCGGACGATGCGAGGTGAATGAACGATGCTGAAGGCCAATATCCTCGCCGCCGCATTCTGGAGCGCCACGCTCGCGGCCCAGCCGGCGGGGATGCCGGGAATCGCGATCGCGGAACGCGGCGCGTTCCCCGAAAGCCTGGCGGCGAGCCGCGACGGCACGATCTTCGCCGGCAACGTGCGCAAGGCGGTCATCTACCGCGCATTGCCCGGCGCGACGGTCGCGCGGCCGTGGGTGACGCTCCCGGCGGCGGAGGCAAGCCGGGTGATGGGGCTGTTCGTGGATGACCGGCGCAAGCTGCTCTGGGCCTGCACCTATGCGCCCGCGCCGCAAGGCGGAGGCAAGGGAGCCGCGTCGATCCGCACCTTCGACCTCGCCAGCGGCAAGGCGCAGCGGCGCTACGCCTTCGACGGCGGCTGCAACGACATGACGGTCGCCGCCGACGGAACCGTCTATGCCACCGATTTCGCGAACGGGCGCGTCCTGCGGCTCCGCCCGAAGGAAACCGCGTTCACGGTGATCGCCGACGGCGAGGAACTGGCGTCCGCCGACGGGATCGCGCCGCTCGCCGACGGCTCGCTGCTGGTCAACACCTTCCGGGGCGGCAAGCTGTTCCGTATCGCGACGCGGAGCGGCGACGGGCCTGCGGTCCGGCCGATCACGACGTCGCGGCCGCTGATCCGCCCGGACGGGATGCGCGCGATCGGCGGCGACCGCTTCGCGCTGGCGGAAGGCGGCGGCCGCATCGCCGAGGTGCTGGTGTCCGGCGACCATGCCGAGATCCGCACGGTCGCCGAAAACCTGCCGAAGAACCCCACGTCCGTCGCTGTGGTAGGAAAGCGCGCGATCGTCTCGATCGCCGACTTCGCCACGCTGGGACAACCGGATGCCGATGCCGTAGAGGCTTCGCTGCTGCAAATCCCCTTCCCTGGAATATCAGACGAGCAGGCCAGACCATGAGAAACGACCAGCCATCCCCCTCCATCGCCAGCCCGTTCATGACGACGCGGGCATCTCTGCTCGCGCTCGCCGTGCTGGCGGGTGCGCCAGCCTGCGCCCAGATCAACGCGGGCGCGCAGCAGGCGGAAGCCTCCCTCCCGTTCACGGTCACGCAGGTCGCGAGCTTCAACACGCCGTGGCGCATGGCCTTCCTTCCGGACGGCCGGATGCTCGTCACCGAAAAGCCCGGCGGGCTGTGGCTGGTCACGCAAAAGGGCGCGAAGACCAGGGTCTCCGGAACGCCGCCCGTCCTGTTCAAGGGACAGGGCGGGATGCTCGGCGTCTATGCCGCGCCGACCTTCGCGAAGGATCACGGCATCTATCTCACTTATGCCGAGCCGGGCGAAGGCGGCTCCAGCCTGGCGCTCGCCCATGCAAGGCTCGTCGTCGGGCAGGGCAAGGCGCGGCTGGATGACCTCCGCGTGATCTGGCGCGAGCTGCCCAAGGGCAATGGCGGGCAATTC
>JAYRJH010000089.1:0-9556 GCA_041906415.1 Sphingomonas sp.
CCTGCTTTTCGCTGCCGCGCGCGCCGACCATGTCGAGAAGGCGATCCTGCCCGCGCTTGAGGCGGGGACGTGGGTGATCTGCGATCGATATCTCGATTCCAGCCGCGCCTATCAGGGCGTTGCGGGCGGGATCGAGGACGGCGATGTGCTCGCGCTTCACACCTTCGGATCGCGCGGGTTGCTACCGGATCGAACCTTCGTGCTGGAACTTCCGCCCGAGGAAGGCGCGCGCCGCGCCGCCGGGCGCGACGGTGCGGGCGCGGATCGCTTCGCCCTGCGCGACGCGGACTTCCATGCCGCCGTCGCCGCCGCATTCGTGCGTTTCGCGCAAGCCGAGCCGGCCCGCTTCCGCCGCATCGACGCTACCCGCCCGGCCGAGGCCGTGACGGCCGCGCTGCTGGGCGATCTCGCTGATCTGCTGCCATGACGCCATTCCACGGTAATGCCCCGGCGCGCGCAGCGTTCGACGCCGCCGTGGCAAGCGGCGCGCTGCATCACGCATGGCTGCTCGCCGGGCCACAGGGTGTCGGCAAGGGCCGTTTCGCGCGCGAGGTGGCGGCGCGGCTGCTCGCGCAATCCGCGAACGATGCGAGCGGGGAACGGACCCGCGCGCTGCTGGAAGCAGGCTCCCATCCCGACTATCGCGAATTGATCCGCCTCGCCAAGGAAGAGCGCGGGGAGACGCGCGTCGCGCGCAGTATTACAATCGCTCAGGTTCGCTCGCTGCAATCCCTGTTCGCGACCACGCCCTCGCTTGGTCCGCGTCGCGTGATCCTGATCGATGCGATCGACGATCTCGAACGGGAAGGTGCCAATGCGCTGCTCAAAAGCCTTGAGGAGCCGCCGCCGGGCACCGTCTTCCTGCTGGTGAGCCATGCGCCGGGCCGGCTGCTGCCGACGATCCGATCACGCTGCCGCACCTTGCGCTTCGGCCTGCTCGGCGATGCGGATGTGCGGGAGGTGCTGAGCGAACAAGCCCCCGGCCTGCGTGGAGAGGAACTGGAGATACTGGTGCGAGCGGCCGCAGGGTCTCCCGGCCGGGCGTTGCGTTACGCCGGGCTGGACCTGGGCGTGATCGACTCCGCGCTGACGCTCATCGCCCGCACCGGAGATCGTGGCAACGCCGAGCGCGCGAAGCTCGCCAAGGCGCTCTCCACCAAGGCGGCGCAGCCGCGTTATGAGGCGTTCCTGGACCGCGCGCCCGAATTCATCGCGCAACAGGCCTCGCATCGTGTCGGAGACGAACTGCGCGTCGCATTGGATGCTTATGAGGAAGCGCAATTGATCGCCGGCGCGGCGCGGCGTCTGTCGCTGGATGCGGGAGGCACGGTGTTCGAGCTGGCGGGGGTGGTCGCGCGGCTTGCGCGCATGTAGGGGAGGGGCCATGGCCACCCCTTTCTACATCACCACCGCAATCAGCTATCCGAACGGCAAGCCGCATATAGGCCACGCCTATGAAGCGATCGCCGCCGACGCCATCGCGCGTTTCAACCGCCAGGCCGGCCGCGATGTGCGCTTCCAGACCGGCACGGACGAGCACGGCCTGAAGATGGTGCAGACCGCGCGCGAACGCGGCGTGGAGGTGCGCGAGCTGGCGTTCGAAATGTCGTCCCTGTTCAAGGCGATGTGCGACGATCTGAACATCTCCTATGATCGATTCATCCGCACGACGGACGAGGACCATTATAGAGCCAGCCAGGCGATCTGGCAGGCGATGCGCGAAGCGGGCGACCTGTATCTCGATCGCTACGAGGGCTGGTACTCGGTCCGCGACGAAGCCTTCTACGACGAGAAGGAACTGGTCGAGGGGGAAGGGGGCGAGAGGCTCTCCCCGCAAGGCACACCCGTGCAATGGACGGCGGAGGAGACGTGGTTCTTCCGCCTCTCGAAATATCAGCAGCCTTTGCTCGATCTCTATCGCGACAACCCCGATTTCATCCGCCCCGAGGCGCGACGCAACGAGATCATGCGCTTCGTGGAGGGGGGTCTTTCGGACCTCTCGGTATCGCGCACGAGCTTCGATTGGGGCGTGCCGGTGCCGGATAGTCCCGGCCATGTGATGTACGTGTGGGTCGATGCGTTGACCAATTATCTCACCGGCGCGGGCTATCCCGATCGCGACATGCGCTACTGGCCAGCCGATCTGCATCTGATCGGCAAGGATATTATGCGTTTCCATACAGTCTATTGGCCCGCGTTCCTGATGTCGGCAGGCATCGCATTGCCCAAATCCGTGTTCGGGCATGGCTTCCTCCTCCATCGCGGGGAGAAGATGTCGAAGAGCCTCGGCAACGTCGTAAATCCGCTGGAATTGACCGCGGCATTCGGTGTCGACGCCTTGCGCTACTTCCTGTTGCGTGAAGTTAGCTTCGGGCAGGACGGCAGCTATTCAGCCGAGGCGATCGTCACCCGCGTCAACGCCGAGCTGGCGAACGCCTTTGGCAATCTGGCGCAGCGCACCCTGTCGTTCATCGCCAAGAACCTCGATGGCGCGCTTCCCGATGCAGGACGCGCGGAGGAAGCCGATGGCCTGCTGGTCGAGGAAGTGATCCTCGCCGCCGCTGGACTGAAGGCCGCATTCGAGGATCTGATGCTCAGCCAGGGCGTCGAGGCATGGTTGCGCGGCGTGTTCGCCTGCAACGCCTATATCGACGCGCAAGCACCCTGGGCGTTGCGCAAGACAGACCCCGAACGGATGCACGCCGTGTTGCGGACGTTGGTCCGCGCGATCCGCATTCTGGCCATCGCGATCATGCCCGTGGTGCCGGGATCGGCGGGCAAGGTTCTCGACCAGCTTGGCGCGGACGCGCGCGATCATGCCGCGATCGACGACGACGGCTGGTATGACCGCCACGCCGCCAGCGGCTTCCGCATCGTGGCGCCCACGCCAGTTTTCCCACGGCTTGAGCTGCCAGCGGAGGAGGCGTGATGCTGGCCGATAGCCATTGTCACCTGAACTACAAGGGGCTGGCCGAGGATCAGCTGGCGGTGCTCGAACGCGCCCGCGCGCGCGGCGTCACCGCGATGCTCAACATCGCCACGCGTGAAAGCGAATGGGACGAAGTGCTCGCCACCGCCGAGCGCGAACCGGACGTCTGGGCGACCGTGGGCATCCATCCTCATGAGGCCGATCAGCACCCGCATGTCGATACCGCCAAGCTGGTCGCCCGCGCGGCGCACCCGCGCATCGTCGGCATCGGCGAAACCGGGCTGGATTATTATTACGATCATTCGGATCGGGAACGGCAGCAAGCAAGCTTCCGCGCTCATATCGCGGCGGCGCGTGAGGCTGGCGTGCCGATCGTCGTCCACACCCGCGATGCCGAAGAAGATACCGCCGCGATCCTGCATGATGAAATGGGGAAGGGGGCCTTCGCCGGCGTCATCCACTGCTTCACCGCGAGCGGAGCCTTTGCCGATATCGCGCTGGATCTGGGCTTCTACATCTCGATTTCCGGTATCGTGACGTTCAGGAACGCGCGCGACCTGCAGGAAACCGCCGCGCGCCTGCCGCTTGAAAGGCTATTGGTGGAAACCGACGCGCCGTTCCTCGCCCCCGTGCCGCATCGGGGCAAGACAGGGGAGCCAGCGTTCGTTGCCGACACGGCCGCTTTTCTCGCAAAACTTCGCGGAGAATCCATCGAGCAATTACAGGATGTTACAGCGCATAATTTTCACGCGCTTTTCAGCAAGACGCGCGCATGAAAATCCGCATCCTCGGTTCCGGCACATCATCCGGCGTGCCGCGGATCGGTGGGGATTGGGGGGAGTGCGATCCCAAGGAACCACGCAATTACCGCACGCGCGCCTCCGCCCTGGTCGAGCATGACGGCATCCGCATCCTGATCGACACCAGCCCGGACATGCGTGCACAATTGCTCGCGGCGGACGTCGGCACGGTCGATGCAGTGATCTGGACGCATGAACATGCCGACCATATTTTCGGCATCGACGATCTGCGGCAAATTTTCCATGCGCGCGGGACGCCTGTTCCAGCCTATGCGCGGACGGGCACGCTGGAAGCGCTCAAGGCCAAATTCTCTTACGTTTTCAGCGGCCATCACGGCTATCCACCAACGGTGGATATCGCACCTTTGCCCGACCATTTGACGGTCGGGACGATCAGGATCGATGTGGTGGACCAGCCGCATGCATCGATCACCTCTGCCGGCCTGCGCTTTTCTGCCGATGGGAAGTCGATCGGCTATGCCACCGATCTGAGCGATATGACGCCGAATATGCGCCGGCTCTACGCTGGGCTGGACATATGGGTGGTGGATGCGTTGCGCCGGCGCCCGCATCCATCCCATCCGCATCTGGCGCAGGTGATCGAATGGGTGGAAGAACTCATGCCGCGCCAGACCGCGCTCATCCATATGGACCAGTCGATGGATTATCGCTCTCTATGCGCGGAATTGCCGGCAGGCGTCGCACCGGGATTCGACGGGATGGAGATCATCGCATGAGCAGTGGTGCGGAAATCGCGCTCTATGCGCTGATGCTGTTGCTGCCGCTATCCGCATTGGCGAGCCGAAGGGTGCCGCTCGGGCGAACGGTGAAGATGGCGCTCGCATGGGTGGCGATCTTCGGCCTCGGCCTGCTTATCGTTCGGTTCTTTACATAATGTATATTATCGGTTCAATCTATGCCTGAGACAGAAGCGCCCCCTATCGAGCGATTGCTGGCGATCATGGCGCGTTTGCGGGATCCGCAACGTGGCTGCGAATGGGATGTCGCGCAGAGCTTCGAGACGATCGCGCCCTATACGATCGAGGAAGCGCATGAAGTGGCCGATGCTATCGCGCGCAACGATATGGCGGATCTGAAGGATGAGCTTGGCGACCTGCTCCTTCAGGTCGTGTTTCATGCCCGGATGGCGGAGGAAGCCGGGTTATTCAATTTCGGCGCTGTCGCGGATACCGTTTCGGACAAGATGGAGCGCCGCCATCCCCATATCTTCGGCGACCGGATCGATGGCGGCCATCATCTCTGGGAACAGATCAAGGCGGAGGAACGCGCCGCCAAAAAGGCCGATGACAGCGCGCTCGCCGGAGTTGCGCTGGGTCTGCCGGCGCTGCTGCGCGCGGAGAAGCTCCAGAAGCGCGCCGCCCGCGTCGGGTTCGATTGGCCGGATGCCAAAGGCCCGCGCGCCAAGGTAGATGAGGAGATCGCGGAGGTCGAAAATGCGACCAGCGATGCCGAGCGGATGGACGAAATCGGCGACCTGCTGTTCGTCGTGGTCAACTGGGCCAGGCATCTGGGCGTAGACCCGGAAGCCGCACTGCGCTCATCGAACGCGAAGTTCGAGCGGCGTTTCCGTTTCATGGAAACAATGGCCGATAAGCCCTTCGCTACGCTTGATCTTGATGAAAAGGAAACATTGTGGCTCTCGGCCAAGGAGGATGAGCGGCGCGCGAAATGATCAGCGCGTCATGAAGCGCTCATAGTCGCGTGGCGCCATCCTTACTTCATAGACGACATGATCGTCCTCGATGACCTGATCGAGCACCTCGCCATGCTGATGCAGCCATGCTGCCCGCGCCCCGTCGGCCGCGTCGAGCGTGATAGTATAGCGCTGGTGTCCGGCGGTGAGCAACTCGGCGACCGTAGTGACCAGATTATCGATCCCCTCCCCCGTCAGCGCCGAAATCGCGACGACATCCTCGCGGCGATCCGCTTCGGCCAGCATCGCGGCGCGCGTGTCGCCTTCCAGCAAGTCGAGCTTGTTCCACGCCTCGATCCGGGGCGTGTTCTCGGAGACACCGATCTCCGCCAGCACAGCTTCCACATCGGCACGTTGCGCCTCGCTGTCGGGATGCGCGACATCGCGGACGTGGATCAGCAAATCGGCCGAGACGACCTCCTCCAGCGTCGCCTTGAACGCCGCGACCAATTGCGTCGGCAGTTCGGAAACGAAGCCCACCGTGTCGGACAGGATCGCCTTGTCGATCCCCGGCAAGGAAATCTGGCGCAGCGTTGGGTCCAGCGTAGCGAAAAGCAGGTCTTTCGCCATGACCTGACTTCCCGTCAGACGATTGAAAAGCGTCGATTTTCCGGCGTTGGTATAGCCGACAAGCGCAATCACCGGCCACGGAGCGCGCTGGCGACGACCACGGTGCAGGCCGCGCGTTCGCGTCACCTGTTCCAGTTCCCGCCTCAGCCGCGCCATCCGGTCGCGGATCAGGCGGCGATCCGCCTCGATCTGCGTCTCGCCGGGGCCGCCGAGGAAGCCGAATCCGCCACGCTGACGCTCGAGGTGGGTCCAGCTCCGCACCAGCCGGCCGGCCTGGTAATCGAGATGCGCCAGCTCCACCTGCAGGCGGCCCTCGGCCGTCGCAGCGCGCTCGCCGAAGATTTCAAGGATCAGGCCGGTGCGGTCGATCACCTTGGCTTCCAACGCGGTTTCCAGATTGCGCTGCTGGATCGGTGTAAGGCCGGCGTCGAACACCACCAGCCCCGCTTCCTCCATTCGGGCAAGTGTGGCGATCGCCTCCACCTGCCCGGCGCCGATCAGAGTGGCCGCGCGCGGCGTCCGGACGCGAAACGTCTCACGCCCGACGACCTCCACGCCGATCGCTTCGGCCAGCCCGGCGGTTTCCTCCAGACGCGCTTCGGCATCGCGAGAGGAACCACCGAGATCGGGATACACCACGATGGCCCGCGCCCCACGCGCGAACTCATCGCGATCGCGTTCGAAACCGGTGCTCAATCTTCGTCCGAACCCGTTGTTTCTTCAGCCAGATTCAACGCGCGCGACGGCTGGATGGTAGAAACCGCATGCTTATAGACGAGCTGCGACGCGCCATCGCGCTGCAACAGCATGCAGAACAGGTCGAAGGCCGCGATATTGCCCTGGAGCATCACGCCGTTGACGAGGAACATCGTCACCGGATCCTGTGCCTTGCGCACAGCGTTCAGGAAAACCTCCTGCAACAGCGGCTGCTTCTTCGCCGTTTCGCCCATCTGGTCGACGATCGCCGCGACGTCGAGATGGCCGCCGGGCATGATGGTGGAGATGGCGTGCTTGTATATGAGTTGGGATTGTCCGTCGCGGCGCAGCAGCACCGAGAAATTGTCGAACCAGGTGACGATGCCCTGAAGCTTCACGCCCTTCACGAGGAACATGGTGACGGGCGTTTTCGACTTGCGCAGTGCGTTGAGGAACAAATCCTGAAGAGAGGTTTGCTTTTCGGCCATTGGCTCGATTCCTTCGATTCTTGGCGGGGTTTGCCCCGCGATGCGCCGGTGCCCGGCGTCGGGTTGCCGCCGCCATGCCGGCGACGCGCGCAATTTAGAGACGTGTTCGCCTTGCTGCAACGTGAACGCGCATCAATCCTCGCGGGTTTCGGTGATGCCGAGCAGCTTGAGCTTGCGGTGCAGCGCCGATCTTTCCATCCCGATGAATGAGGCGGTGCGGGAGATATTGCCCGAAAAACGCCGAATCTGGACACGCAGATATTCGCGCTCGAACGTCTCGCGCGCCTCCCGCAGCGGCGCGCCCATGATCGCGGCGGTGCCTGCGCTGCCCTCGCTCTCGCCCAATACCTCGGCGGGCAGGAGATCGAGGTCGATCCGCCCGATCCGGTCGCCGGGCGCGAGGATGATGGTTCGCTCCACCACGTTGCGAAGCTGGCGGACGTTGCCCGGCCAATCGTAGCTCTGGAGCGCCACCATCGCGTCGATCGCGACTTCCGGCGTCGGCACGCGGCGTTCGGCCGCATAATGGGCTACGAAATGCTCGACCAGCGGGGGAATGTCCTCGCGTCGTTCCGCCAGCGGGGGCATGGTGACGGGGACGACGTTCAGCCGGTAATAGAGATCCTCGCGGAAGCGCCCCTCCGCAATCTCCCGGGTCAGGTCGCGCGCGGTGGCGGAAACGACGCGCACGTCGACCTTCACCTGCCGCGTGCCGCCGACGCGGGCGAAGCTCTGGTCGGTCAGCACGCGCAGGATGCGGCCCTGCGTCGCCATCGGCATGTCCGCGATCTCGTCGAGGAACAATGTGCCGCCATGCGCCTGTTCGAGCAGGCCGGGCCGGACGAGATCGCCCCCCTCCTCCACACCGAACAATTCCTCCTCCACGCGCTCCGGCGTCATCCGCGCCGCACTGACGATCACGAAGGGGGAGCCGGCGCGCGGGCTCCAGCCGTGAAGCAGGCGGGCGGCGATCTCCTTGCCCACCCCGGCGGGGCCGGTAATGAGGATGCGGCTGCCGGTGCCGGCCACGCGCTTCAGGGTCGCGCGCACCGCGTTGATCGCGCCAGAATTGCCGGTGAGATCGGTATCGTGCCCGGCCGAGGCGCGGAGCGAGGCGACCTCGCGGCGCAACCGCTCCGTCTCAGTCGCGCGTTCCACCATCAGCAACAGGCGCTCGGCCTGGAACGGCTTTTCGATGAAATCCACCGCGCCGGCCCGGATCGCCGCCACGGCGGTATCGAGATTGCCGTGGCCGGAGATCATCAGCACCGGGATGGAGGGATCGCGCCGTTTGATCTCGTCCAGCAGTTGCAGTCCGTCAAGTCGCGAACCCTGCAGCCATACGTCGAGCAGAACGAGGCTCGGTCGGCGCGTGGCGATCGCCTCCAGCGCGGCATCGCTGTCGGCTGCGACGCGGGTTCCATAGCCCTCGTCCTCCAGCACTCCGGCGACCAGTTCGCGGATATCGAGTTCGTCATCGACGACAAGGATGTCGAGCGCCATGTCAGATCGTCCGGTTCGGGGTAAGCGCGGCGATGCCCCTCTCCTCGCCGCAATTCGTGAGATCGTCGCCACCGGCATCGACGCCGGAAAGCATCATGGTGTCGAACGTCATCGTCACCAATGCACCGCCGCCGGGGGAATCCGAAAAGGCAATTGTTCCAAAATGTTCCTCAACGATCTTCTTGACGATCGCGAGGCCGAGTCCGGTGCCGCGCGCGCGGGTCGTCATGTAAGGCTCGACGATCCGGTCGCGCTCCACGGGGAGGCCGACGCCGGTATCCGCGACCGTGATGGTGATGCGGCCGGGCGTCTCGGCCAGTGTCATGCGCACCTCGCCGCCCTCCTGATCCTTTGCCTCAATGGCTTCCACGGCATTCTTGACGATATTGGTGAGCGCCTGGCCGATCTGCCGCCGGTCGCACACCAGCATCGGGCCGGGCTCGTCATGGACCAGCTCAAAGCGCACGCCGCTATGCGCCACCTCGTGCAGAAACATCGTCTGCCGCGCGATATCGACCAGAGATTCCGCGCGGAACACCGGCTTGGGCATTCGCGCGAAGGAGGAGAATTCGTCCACCATCCGCCTGAGATCACCCACCTGCCGCACGATCGTGTCGGTCAGCCGGGCGAAGACGGTGTCCCCCTCCTCCACCTTGCCGCCGTAGCGGCGCTGGAGCCGCTCCGCCGCAAGCTGGATCGGGGTGAGCGGGTTCTTGATCTCATGCGCGATGCGCCGCGCCACGTCCGCCCAGGCAGCGCGGCGCTGATCGAGCAATTGCTGCGTGATATCGTCGAAGGTGAGGATCGGCCCGCTGCCGTCGCGCGCGATCCTGACGGCGAGCGTGCGCGGCTCCCC
>JAYRJH010000090.1:0-9528 GCA_041906415.1 Sphingomonas sp.
CCTGCGCGTTCAGCACCACCAGACGGCTGTCGTCCACGCGGCAATCGGAATAGACGAAGGCCAGCCCCTCCGGATCGGACAGGCCCTCGCCGTAAGCGCTGCGCTCCAGCCGGATCGTCTCCGTCCCCGGCAGCTTCTTCCGCCCGCCGAGATGGTCGTAGAGGAACAGCCCCAGCCGCACCATCCACGCCGGGCGCGGCGAATGGGTCTGCGGCAGCACGAAGCGGGCGGGCCAGATGATGTGCGGGGCCATGCCCCACAGGCGCTCGCGCTCCACCAGCGCCTCGCGCACCAGCCTGATCTCGCCATATTCGAGATAACGCAGCCCACCATGGATCAATTTGGTGGAGGCGGACGAGGTATAGGCCGCCAGATCGTCCTGCTCGACCAGCAGCACCCTGTGCCCGCGCCCGGCGGCGTCGCGCGCGATCCCCGCGCCGTTCACGCCGCCGCCCACCACCAGCAGGTCGAACCGATCGCCCATGGCGCAAGGCGTTGACCGGAATCCGGAAATGGTCAAGCGTCCCGCGCACGGACGATGGGGAGAGGCCGACGTTGGGCAAGACGCATATCCTGGCGATCGACCAGGGCACCACCTCCACCCGCAGCCTGGTCTTCGACCGGAACGCGCGGCGCGTGGCGGCGGCGCAGACCGAGTTCGCGCAGCATTATCCCGCCCCCGGCCGGGTGGAGCATGACGCGGAGGACATCTGGCGCGACACGCTCGCCACCGCGCGCGAGGCGATTTCGAAAAGCGGCGTCGCCGCGCGGGATATCGCCGCGATCGGCATCACCAACCAGCGCGAGACGGCGGTCATCTGGGAGCGCGCGACCGGCCGCCCGATCCACCGCGCGATCGTGTGGCAGGATCGCCGCACCGCGGACCTGTGCCAGCAACTGAAGGCCGACGGCGCGGAAGCCGAGGTGCGCGCGCGGACCGGCCTGCTGATCGACCCCTATTTCTCCGCCACCAAGATCGGCTGGATGCTCGACAACATCCCCGGCGCGCGGGCGCGGGCGGAAGCCGGGGAGCTGGCGTTCGGCACGATCGACAGCTTCCTGCTGTGGCGGCTGACCGGCGGCAAGGTCCACGCCACCGATGTCACCAACGCCTCGCGCACCTCCTTGTGGAACATCCGCGAGAATTGCTGGGACGCGGAGATGTGCCGCCTGTTCGACGTGCCGCGCGCCCTGCTGCCCGCGGTGCGCGACAACGCGCATGTCTATGGCATGGCGACGCCCGACCTGCTCGGCGCGGCCATCCCCGTGGCGGGCATCGCCGGGGACCAGCAGGCGGCGCTGTTCGGCCAATGCTGCTTCACGCCCGGCAGCGCCAAGTCGACCTATGGCACCGGTTGCTTCATGCTGCTCAACACCGGCGAGACGGCGGTGCTGTCCGATCACCGCCTGCTCACCACGCCCGCCTGGCGCATGGCGGGGCGGACGACCTATGCGCTGGAGGGATCGATCTTCGTCGCGGGCGCGGCGATCAAATGGCTGCGCGACGGCATCGGCGTCATCACCCACGCCAGCGACACGAACGACATGGCGACGCGCCTGCCGGACAATGGCGGCGTCTATATGGTCCCCGCCTTCGTCGGGCTGGGCGCGCCGCATTGGGACCCGGATGCGCGGGGCGCGATCTATGGCCTCACGCTCGGCTCGACGCAGGCGCATCTGGCGCGCGCCGCGCTGGAGGCGGTGGCCTATCAGACGCTCGATCTCGTCAGCGCGATGGTGGAGGATGGCGGCACGAAACCGGCGGTGCTGCGCGTCGACGGCGGGATGGCGGCGAACGACTGGCTATGCCGCTTCCTCGCCGATCTGCTGGAGGTGCCGGTGGAGCGCCCCGACGACCTTGAGACGACCGCGCGGGGCGCTGCCTTCCACGCGGGGCTTGCGGTGGGGCTTTGGTCCGGGCTCGAGGAGCTTGGCGCGATCTGGTCGCGCGAGGCGTGTTTCCGGCCGAACATGTCCGCCGAGGCGCGCGCGCCGCTGGTGGCGGGCTGGCACGATGCGCTGCGACGGACGCTGCTCAGGTAATCACATCGGGCGCATCCCGCCCAATATGCCGCGCGATCCCGGCGATCGCATCGGCGGCGGCGACCAGATCGGCCAGCATCGCCCCCGTTTCCGCATCGAGCACGCCGTCCGCAGGCTCGTAGCGTTCGAGATAGACGCGCAACGTCGCCCCGCTGGTGCCGGTGCCGGAAAGGCGGAACACCACGCGGCTTCCGCCCTCGAACAGCACGCGCACGCCCTGATGCGCGCTCACCGATCCGTCGACCGGATCGTGATAGGCGAAATCGTCCGCCGCCCGCACCGTCAGCGGCCCGAAGGCACGGCCCGGCAGCGTCTCCAGCGCCGCGCGCAGCTCCGCCATCAGCGCCTCGGCGGCGGCGCTCTCGACGCCCTCATAATCGTGCCGCGCATAATAATTGCGCCCGAAGCGCGCCCAATGCGCCCGGGCGATTTCCGCCACCGGCTTGCCCGTCGCGGCGAGGATGTTGAGCCACAGCAGCACCGCCCACAGCCCGTCCTTCTCGCGGACGTGGTCCGATCCGGTGCCCGCGCTTTCCTCCCCGCAGATCGTCGCCATGCCGGCGTCGAGCAGGTTGCCGAAGAATTTCCACCCCGTCGGCGTCTCGAAGGCGGGGAGGCCCAGCGCCTCCGCGACGCGATCCGCGGCCGCGCTCGTCGGCATCGAGCGCGCGACGCCCTTCAGCCCCGCGCGATAGCCCGGCGCGAGATGCGCGTTCGCCGCCAGCATCGCCAGACTGTCGGAGGGCGTGACGAACATCCCCCTGCCGATGATGAGGTTGCGATCGCCGTCGCCGTCGGACGCCGCCCCGATATCGGGCGCGTCCGGCCCCATCATCGTCTCATAAAGCGCGCGGGCGTGGACAAGGTTGGGATCGGGGTGATGCCCGCCGAAATCCTCCAGCGGCGTGCCGTTCCGCACCGTGCCGGGCGCGAAGCCGAGCCGGTTCTCGAATATCTCGATGGCATAAGGCCCCGTCACCGCGCTCATCGCGTCGAACGCCATCGTCAGCCCGGCGCGGCGGATCGCGGGGAAATCGAACAATGTCTCCATCAGATCGGCATAATCGGCGACCGGATCGATCACCTCCACCGCCATGCCCGCAAGGACGGATGTGCCCGACGTATCGATATCCACGTCCGCCACATCCGCGATGCGATAGGCGCGGATCGCGCCGGTCCGCGCGAAAATGGCTTCGGTGATCCTCTCCGGCGCAGGGCCGCCGTTGGCGGTGTTGAACTTGATGCCGAAATCCTCATCAGGCCCGCCCGGATTGTGGCTGGCGGACAGGATCAGCCCGCCGATCGCATCCAGCTTGCGGATCAGGTGCGAGGCCGCCGGTGTGGAGAGGATACCGCCCCGCCCCACGACGACGCGTCCGAAGCCGTTCGCCGCCGCCATGCGGATGGCGATCCCGATCACCTCACGATTGAGGAAGCGCCCGTCGCCCCCGATCACCAAAGTCGCGCCGTCCTTCCCTTCCACCACGTCGAACACCGACTGGATGAAATTCTCGGCGTAATGCGGCTGCCGGAAGACGCGGACCTTCTTGCGCAGGCCGGAGGTGCCCGGCTTCTGATCGGGATAGGGCGCGGTGGAGACGGTGGAGATCATGCCGTTATCAAGCACGGGGCGGATACGGCGGCAAGCCGCGCCCGCCGTCCCGTTCCAGCGCCGGGATGGCGGGGGGAGATCAGACGGTGAAGCTTTCCCCGCAGCCGCAGGTGCCGGTGGCGTTGGGGTTGTTGAACACGAAGCCGGCGGCGAAATCGTCCTCCACCCAGTCCATCGTCGAGCCGACCAGATAGAGGATCGATCCGCCGTCGACGTAGAGCGCGCCGCCGGGCGTCTCGATCTTCTCGTCGAACGGCTTCGCCTCGGTCACGTAATCGACCGAATAGGCGAGGCCGGAACAGCCCCGGCGCGGGGTGGAGAGCTTCACGCCGATCGCGCCCTCGGGCGCCTGCGCCATCAGCGCGGCGATGCGCGCTTCCGCCGTGGGCGTGAGGATCAGGGCGGCGGGGCGAGCGCGGGTCTTGACGTCCGTCATCACAGCATCCCCAGTTCCAGCCGCGCCTCGTCCGACATCTTGGCCGGATCCCAGGGCGGATCCCACACGAGGTTCACGTCCACGATCGCGATGCCGGGCACTGCGCTGACGCGCATCTCCACCTCGCCGGGCATGGATTCCGCCACCGGGCAGTGCGGCGTGGTGAGCGTCATGGTGATGGCGGCATGGCCCCCGTCGCTCACCTCCACCCCGTAGATCAGCCCGAGATCGTAGATGTTGACCGGGATTTCGGGGTCGTAGATTTCCTTCAGCGCCTCGATCACCGATTCATAAAGGGCGCCGCCCGGCTCGCCCGGCGCCTCCTCCTGCGGCTTCTGCGCGAGGAAGCCGGTGAGATAATCGCGCTTGCGCTCAAACGTCTCGCGCGCATCCTCCACCCGCGCCCTGGGCGGGGAGGTCACGGCGTCCACCTCTTCGATGCGGATCGGGTCGCTCATCCGAAAATCCTCGTCACTCGCTCGATGCCTTTCGCCAATGCGTCGATATCGGCCGCGTCGTTGTAGATGCCGAAGCTCGCCCGCGCGGTGGCGGGGACGCCGAGCGCCTCCATCAGCGGCTGCGCGCAATGGTGGCCGGCGCGGATCGCCACGCCGCACTCGTCCAATATGGTGCCGACGTCGTGCGGATGCACCCCGTCCACCGCGAAGGAGACGATGCCCGCCGCATCCTCCGGTCCGAACAGCCGGACGGAGTTGATCCGCCCCAGCCGCGTCCGCGCCTCCGTCACCAGCGCCGCCTCATGCGCGTGGATGCGGCCGAGCCCGATCCCCTCCACATAATCGATCGCTGCATGGAGGCCGAGCACGCCGACGATATGCGGCGTCCCCGCCTCGAAGCGGGTCGGCGGCGGGGCGAAGGTGGTGCGCGCGAAGGTGACGCGATCGATCATCGATCCGCCGCCCTGATAGGGGGGCATCGCGTCGAGCAGCTCGGCCCGCGCCCACAGGACGCCGATCCCGGTGGGGCCGTAGAGCTTGTGGCCGGAGAAGACGTAGAAATCGCAATCCAGCGCCGCCACGTCCACCTTCATGCGCGGCACCGCCTGACAGCCGTCGACCAGCAGCTTCGCGCCCACGCCATGCGCCAGATCGGCCGCCCGCCGCACATCGAGCACGGAGCCGAGCACGTTCGAGACATGCGCCAGCGCGACCAGCTTGTGCTCGGGCCGCAGCATCGCCGCCATCGCGTCGAGGTCGATGCGCTGATCGGAGGTGAGCGGCACCACGTCGATCACGGCGCCCACGCGCTCGGCGACCATCTGCCACGGCACGATATTGGAATGGTGTTCGAGCTGGCTCAGCAGGATACGATCGCCCGCCTTGAGTTGCGTTCCGGCCCAGCATTGCGCGACGAGGTTGATCGCCTCGGTCGCGCCGCGCACGAAGACGCATTCGTCCGTTTGGCCGCCGATGAATTGCGCCACCCGCCGCCGCGCCGCCTCATAGGCCAGCGTCATGTCGGCGGAGCGCTGGTAGACGCCGCGATGCACCGTCGCATAATCGCGCGCATAGGCTCGCGTGATCGCGTCGATCACCGCCTGCGGCTTCTGCGCGGTGGCGGCGGTGTCGAGATAATGCCAGCCCCCGGGAATCGCGGGAAAGTCGGCCGGGCCGAACGGCGCATCCTCGACGGAGAGAGCCTGCGTCGCGTTCACAGCATCCGCTCCAGCGCGGCCTGCGCCGCCGCCTCGACCGAAGCGCGCGCCTCCTCGTCCGCGATATCGTCGAACACCGTGCCGACGAAGGCGCGCAGCAGCAGCGCCTTGGCCGCCGCCGGGGGCACGCCCCGGCTTTGCAGATAGAACAGCGCCATCGCGTCCAGTTCGCCGACCGTCGCGCCGTGCGCGCATTTCACGTCGTCGGCGAAAATCTCCAGCTCCGGCTTGGCGTTGGCGGTCGCGGTGCGGGTGAGCAGCATCGCCTTCACCGATTGCGACGCATCGGTCTTCTGCGCCCCGCGCGCGACCCCGACACGCCCGAGATAGCTGCCGGTCGCCTTGCCGCCCAGCACCGAGCGGACGACCTGGTTGCTGGTCGCATCCGGCTCGACATGCTGCACATTGGTGACGATCTCCAGCGTCTGCTCGCCGCCGCCCAGCATCGCCGCGCCAAGCTCGAAATGGCCGCCCTGATGCACGGTGACGTCGATCGACACCCGCCCCAGCCGCCCGCCGGTGTTGAGCACATGCAGCGTCACCCGCGCGCCCTTGTCCACGATCACGATGAAATCGCGCACCGCGGCCTCGTCCGCCGGGGCGTCCTGCACGATCACGCGCGCGATCGCCGCGCCCGGCACGGCGCGGATCACCTCCGCCGGGGGGAGCGGCCACACGCCCGCGAGCGCATCGATATCGCTGTAGCGCCACGCCTCGTCGCGCGTGGAAGGAAGACCGGGCACGGCGTTCATCACGCCGCCGCCTCCGCATAGCCCTCGCGCTCGAGCTGGAGCGCCAGCTCCGGCCCGCCGCTGCGCGTGATGCGGCCGTCCGCCAGCACATGGACGAAATCGGGCTGCACATAATCGAGCAGGCGCTGGTAATGGGTGATAAGCAGCACGGCCTTGTCGGGACGCCGCATGATGCGGTTGATGCCCTCGCCGACGACGCGCAGCGCATCGATATCGAGGCCGGAGTCGGTTTCGTCGAGGATCGCGAACTTCGGGTCGATGATCCCCATCTGCACCATCTCGTTGCGCTTCTTCTCGCCGCCGGAGAAGCCGACGTTGACCGGGCGCTTGAGCATGTCCTGCGGCAGCGCGAGCGCATCCGCCTCGGCGCGCGCCAGCTTGAGGAACTCGCCGCCCGACAGCGGCTTCTCGCCGCGCGCGCCGCGCTGGGCGTTGAGGCTCTCGCGCAGGAACTGCACGTTCGACACGCCCGGAATCTCGACCGGATACTGGAAGCCGAGGAACAGCCCGGCCGCCGCGCGCTCGTGCGGCTCCATCTCCAGCAGATCCCGCCCCTCGAACATGACGGAGCCGCCCGTCACCTCATAGCCCGGACGCCCGCCGAGGACATAGCCGAGCGTGGACTTGCCCGCGCCGTTCGGCCCCATGATCGCATGGATCTCGCCCGCGTCGATCGTGAGCGACAGGCCCTTGAGGATCGGCTTGCCTTCGATTTCGGCGTGGAGGTCTTCAATCTTCAGCATGTCATGATTCCAGTAATATCGAGGCTCATTGCCCGCCCCTCCGCCGCACGAAGGCGGCGACTTTCGTTTCCACGCAATCGGCGAGCGGCTCGGGTTGCGTGACGCCGCCGTTGAAGCAGGCGACCGTCGCCTCGCAGGCGGTGCGGTCGATCTCGGCATCGCCGCTCGACACGCGCGCCTGGCACGCCTTCACCTTGCCGCCATCCACCTGCGTCGCGATCCGCAGCCGGTGCAGCGCGGCCACGACGACATCATGCTGCGCGGGCGGCGCCTGAACCGCTGCGAGAAGCAACGGGAGGATCACCCGACCGACCCCTCAAGCGAAATGCCAAGCAGCTTCTGCGCCTCCACGGCGAACTCCATCGGGAGCTGCTGGAGCACCTCGCGCGCGAAGCCGTTGACGATCAGCGCCACCGCCGCTTCCTGATCCAGCCCGCGCGACATGGCGTAGAACAGCTGGTCCTCGCTGATCTTGCTGGTGGTCGCCTCATGCTCGATCTGCGCGCTGGGGTTGCGCACCTCGATATAGGGCACGGTATGCGCGCCGCACTGATCGCCGAGCAGCAGGCTGTCGCATTGCGTGAAGTTGCGCACGCCCTCCGCCGTCGGCGCAACGCGCACCAGGCCGCGATAGGTGTTGTCCGACCGTCCCGCGCTGATCCCCTTCGACACGATCGTCGAGCGCGATCCCTTGCCGAGATGGATCATCTTGGTGCCGGTGTCGGCCTGCTGACGGTTGTTCGTCACCGCGACCGAGTAGAACTCGCCCACGCTGTTCTCGCCGGCCAGCACGCAGGACGGGTATTTCCAGGTGATCGCGGAGCCGGTTTCCACCTGCGTCCAGCTCACCTTGCTGTTCCGGCCCTGACACAAGGCGCGCTTGGTCACGAAATTGTAGATGCCGCCGACGCCGTTCTCGTCGCCGGGATACCAGTTCTGCACGGTCGAATATTTGATCTCGGCATCATCCAGCGCGACCAGCTCGACCACGGCGGCGTGGAGCTGGTTCTCGTCGCGCATCGGCGCGGTGCAGCCTTCGAGATAGGAGACGTATGCCCCCTTGTCCGCCACGATCAGCGTGCGCTCGAACTGCCCCGTGTTCTCGGCATTGATGCGGAAATAGGTGGAAAGCTCCATCGGGCAGCGCACGCCCTCCGGCACATAGACGAAGGTGCCGTCGGAGAAGACCGCGCTGTTGAGGCAGGCGAAATAATTGTCGTGCTGCGGCACCACCTTGCCGAGCCACTTCCTCACGAGGTCGGGATATTCGCGAATCGCCTCGCTGATCGACAGGAAGATGACGCCCGCCGCCTTCAGCTCCTCACGGAATGTGGTGGCGACCGATACGCTGTCGAACACCGCGTCCACCGCGACCTTGCGCGCGCCCTCGACGCCCGCGAGCACCTTCTGCTCCTCGATCGGGATGCCCAGCTTCTCATAGGTGCGGCGGATTTCGGGATCGAGTTCGTCGAGCGATTGCAGCGTCTTCTTCTGCTTCGGCTCGGCGTAATAATAGGCATCCTGATAGTCGATCGGGGGAATCGACAATTTGGCCCAGTCCGGCGTCTCCATCTCCAGCCAGCGGGCATAGGCCTTCAGCCGCCAGTCGAGCATCCACTGCGGCTCGCTCTTCTTGGCGGAAATGTAGCGGACGGTTTCCTCGTTCAGCCCCTTGGGCGCGAAGTCCTGCTCCACCGCGGTGGCGAAGCCCCATTCGTATTTCTTCGAGACGGCGGCAAGCGCCTCGGCATTCTTCGTCGCCATTACGCCAGCACCTCCTCGCGCGAATCCGGCGCGGTGGCGAGGCTTGCCAGCGTCACGCCGGCGAGCGCGCCGCGCACCGCCTGGTTCACGGCCTTCATGTGCGGTTTCACGCGACAATTCCCTTCGATGGCGCAATCGTGATGGCCCGTTTCCACGCAGTTGATGAGGGCGATCGGCCCTTCCACCGCCTCGACGATATCGGCAAGGCTGATCGTCGCGGGCGGGCGGGCGAAGCGGAAGCCCCCGCCGGTGCCGCGCGCGCTTTCGATCAGCCCGGCGGCGGAAAGGCGGCTGACCAGCTTCTGCGCGGTCGGCAGCGGCACGCCGGTTTCCTCCGCCAGCATGGTCGCGTTCAACCGCCCCGCCCCGCCGCAATGGCGGGCGGCCGCGGTCATCATCACCACCGCATAATCGGCAAGGCTGGAAAGTCGCATGGCTCAGTCAATCGGATTGATTCGTTCCGATTGGCCAAATGGGCGCGTCGGCGGGAGAAATCAAGCGCT
>JAYRJH010000091.1:0-9443 GCA_041906415.1 Sphingomonas sp.
CACGATCGTCGCGGCGACCCTGCCGATGGCCGCGCTCATCACCTTCCTGTTCATGCGCGTCATGGGGCTGTCCGCGAACCTCATGAGCCTCGGCGGGCTCGCCATCGCGATCGGGATGCTGGTCGACGGCGCGGTGGTGGTGGTCGAGAATGTCGTCGAGCGCCTGAGCCATGCCCAGGGCGAGGACACGCCCCGACTCAACCACGTATTCCGCGCAACCAGCGAGGTGATCGTGCCGGTGTCGGCGGGCATCGTCATCATCGCGCTCGTGTTCCTGCCCCTGCTTTCGCTGCAGGGGCTGGAGGGCAAGCTGTTCGCGCCCGTCGCGCTCACCATCGTCTTCGCGCTCGCGGGCTCCCTGCTGCTCGCCCTGACGCTGGTGCCGGTCCTTGCCTCCTTCAGCCTCAGGAGCGGCCATCATGGTGAGCCATGGATCATGCGGCAGATCGGCCCGCGCTACCAGGCGCTGCTCGACGCGGCGTTCGCGCACAAGAAGCTGGTCTATGGTCTCTCCGCCACCGGGCTGGTGCTGGCGGGCCTCGCTTATGGCGCGGCCGGGAAGACCTTCATGCCGACGATGGACGAAGGCTCGGTGATCGTGCAGCTTACCAAGCTGCCCTCGATCAGCCTGGACCAATCGGTGGCCGGCGACATGGCGGTGCAGCGCGCGCTCCGCACCGTGCCGGAGGTGGAGGACGTGATCGCCCGCGTCGGCTCCGACGAGATCGGTCTCGATCCGATGGGACCGAACGAGACCGACAGCTTCGTCCAGTTGAAGCCGCGCTCGCAATGGCGCGGGGACAAGGATTTCGTCGTCGGGGAAATGCGCAAGGCGCTGGACGGCCTGCCCGGTATCCAATCGAGTTTCACCCAGCCGATCGAGATGCGCGTCTCGGAGATGCTCACCGGCGCGCGCGGCGATCTAGCGGTCAAGATTTTCGGGCCTGACACCGCAACGCTCGCCGAGCTCGCGGGTCGGATCCAGGATATCCTGTCCGGCATCCACGGCTCATCGGAGGTCCTGACGGTCGCCAACGACAATGTGGACTATCTCCAACTCGACATCGACCGCGCGGCGGCGGGGCGGTTCGGGATGCCGGTCGACCAGTTCCAGGACGCGCTGCGCGCACAGGTCGAGGGCGTGCGGTCCGGGGTCGTGGCCGAAGGTCAGAAACGCATTCCGATCGTCATTCGCGGTGACGACGGCATCCGGAGCGATCCGGCCCGTTTCGCCGACCTGCAATTGCGCACGCCCGATGGCACGCTGGCGCGTGTCAGCGACATGGCGCGGGTGGAGCGCACGCAGGGACCGGTGAAGCTCGATCACGAGAACGGCTCGCGCTTCGCGCTGGTGCAGGCCTTCGTCTCCGGCCGCGATCTGGTCGGCTATGTCGATGAGGCGAAGGCGCAGGTCACCGCCAAGGTACGGCTACCGGCAGGCTACAGCATCGTCTGGGGCGGTCAGTTCGAGAACCAGCAGCGCGCATCGGCCCGGCTGATGATGGTGGTGCCCGTAGCGCTGGTGTTGATCTTCCTCGTCCTGCTGGCGGCGCTGCGCTCATTGCGCGCCGCGCTGCTGATCCTCTCCAACATCCCCTTCGCGATGGTCGGCGGGCTGATCTCGCTGTGGCTGTCGGGCGAGTATCTCTCGGTCCCGGCGTCGGTGGGGTTCATCGCCCTGCTCGGCATCGCCGTGCTCAATGGGTTGGTGCTGGTGGCCTATTTCCGCCAGTTGCGCGCCGACGGGGTGGGTATGGCCGAGACCGTGCGCCTGGGCGCGCAGCGTCGGCTGCGACCGGTGCTGATGACTGCCGGCATCACGGCCTTCGGCCTCGTCCCCCTGCTGTTCGCCAGCGGGCCGGGGTCCGAGATCCAGCGGCCGCTCGCGATCGTGGTGATCGGCGGCCTCATTACCTCCACTTTGCTGACGCTGGTCCTACTGCCGATCCTGTTCGAGCGCTTCGGGGAAAGCGCCGGGGAGGCCGCTAATGCCTGACCTGCTGTTCACCCTCCATTGCGCCACCCGCGATACCGAGCTTCTCGTGGACGCGATCCGCGCCGTCTCCCCCACGCCAATCCATGTCCGCGGGGAAGCTGTGCGAGGTCGCGATTTTGGCGATGCGGGAACCGCCGAGCGCGTGTCGGGCGAATTGAAGCGTTCGACGCTCGAACTGATCGTGAGCGCAGACGCGGTGCCCGACCTGCTCCGCACCGTAAAAGACGCGCGGCGCGATCTGCCGGTCCGGTGGCGCACGACGCCCCTGCTCGATCATGGAAGGATCGCCTGATGCGGATCGTACTCGCCGCTCTCGGCCTTCTGACGGCCGCGCCTGCCCTGGCCCAGCATACCGATCTGCCGCCTGCCGACAAGGTCAACGAAGCGCTCGACAATCACCCCAGCGTCGCCGCCGCAATTGCGCGCGTCGAAGCCGCACGGGCACGCGGCGATATGCTGCGCAAAGGCCCCCACGAAGTGACGGTGAGCGGCAGCTACATTCGCCGAACCGTCGATCGCGAAGGCGGGTTCGACGAATTCGATACGACAATCAGCCGCCCATTCCGCCTGCCGGGCAAGGCCGCGCTCGACCGCGAAGCCGGTGCGCTCGGCATTGAGGTCGCGGAAAACCAGATGGAGGATGTCCGCCATCAAACCGCGCTGCTGCTGGCCGGCTATTGGCACGACTGGCTCACTGCGGGAAGCCATTATCGCAACGATCTCGACAGCGTCCGCGGGCTGGAGGAGGCAATCGCCGCCATAAAGCGGCGGGTCACGCTGCGAGACGCCGCCCAACTCGACCTCGACCAGGCGCAGGCGGCGCTGGCTCAGGCGCGCGCGCAGGCCGCATCGTCACTCTCGCTGCGCGAACAGGCGCGCGTGACCTTCGCAGCGTCCTTTCCGGAAATCCCGCTCCCCTCCGAACCACCAGAACTGGCCGACCCCATGCTGCCCGCCCAGGGGCTGGAAGCGATGCGCGACCTGGTAATCGAGCGCAGTCACGAGATCCGCGCCGCCGACAAGGAAGCGCAGCGTCTGAACGTGACTTCGCGTCGGGTGCGAGCGGATCGCATCGCAGACCCGAGCTTCGGCGTCCGCCTGTTCAGCGAGCGCGGCGGCGCGGAAGCCGGCGCGGGCGTGGTGGCTTTAATCCCGCTCGGCGGTGGCTATCGCAGAGCCGCAGCCGATCAGGCGTCAGCCGAGGCCAATGCCGCGCGCATGGAACTCGCGGCCGTGCAGCGCAGCATCGAGGCGACCGCCAATGCCGACCTTTCCAACGCGCACACCCGGCTCGATGCCTGGCGCAATGCCGACGCTTCGGCGCGCAGCGCCGGCGACGCCGCCGAAAGGACGGTGCGCGGTTACCAACTCGGGCAGATCGACCTCTCCGATATGCTCTATGCCCGCCGGCAGGCCAATGACGCGCGCCGAATGGAAATCGAGGCGCGCTCCGAAGCCGATCGTGCTCTGCTCAAGATCCAGATCGATTCCCACAGCATCTGGGCACCAGATGAAGCGGGGCACGACTAGCTAACATACGGCAAGCAAACATTCTCGACATGAAACGAGCCTGCACTTAGAGGATGCTGCGTGACCGAAGCTCGCAAATTCCTTGTCCGGCACCATTGGCTGTGCGCGCTCCTGCTAGGCGCTGCGCTGCTCGTGAAGGCGTTGGTGCCGGCGGGTTTCATGCCGGTCGTCTCGAATGGCGTGATCCTGGTCCAGCTGTGCTCGGGGCAAGGGCCTCAGAAGATCGCAATCAAGTTGCCGAGCAAAGGCGGCGAGCAGGACCATGACGAGCACAAGAAGGCGGAAGCGCCTTGCGCCTTTACCGGCCTGTCCTCGCCATCGCTCGCGGCCGTCGATGCGCTGCTCCTAGCCGTCGCCCTCGCCTTCATCCTCGCAACGGTTTTTCGGCGTCCAAACCGCATAGTCCTCCGGCGCGGCACCTATCTGCGCCCGCCGGCGATCGGTCCTCCCACCACCTGATTCCTTCGACATTCCCCGTTGATGGGCGCCCCTCGCCGGGGCGCCGCATGTGAATCAGGATTCCGACATGACGATTATGCTTGATTCCGCGCATTGCGCGGCAACCACCATGCCTGCCTTCGCTCGCTCCACCAGCAAGCAACCAACTTTCAAGGTTCGCCTCGCCGGGAGCTTCGCTTTTCCCGCACTCGTCGCTGTGCTGGCGGGCGCCCCCATCTCGCGAGCCTTCGCCCAGGACGGGACGCCGCTGCCAGAGGTCGACGTTAGCTCGGCGAGCGAGGCGGGGTCGACGGTTTCGGGTGAGCGGCTTTCCCCCTCGCGCCTGCGCGACCTTCAGGTCGGCTCGAGCGATACCGCAGCGATCCTGCAAAGCGTACCCGGCGTCAGCGGCTATGGGGCCGGGGGCTTCTCGACCTTGCCGGTGATCCGGGGCCTTGAAGCGCAGCGCTTGACCGTGCTGGTCGACGGCGTGGCGATTGCCTCGGCCTGTCCGAACGATATGAATCCGCCCCTGTCCTACACCGATCCGCAAACCGTGAGCGCGATCGACGTCATTACCGGCGTTTCGCCAGTCAGCTATGGCGGCGACAGCATCGGCGGGATCATTCGCGTCGAGAGCGCTCCGCCCCGCTTTGCGAAACAGGGCGAAACGCTGCTGACCGGCGAAGCATCGGCCTTCTATCGAAGCAATGGCGACGGGTTCGGCGGCGCGCTGTCCGTGACGGCCGCAAGCGACAGGCTCAGCCTGACCTATAGCGGCTCCTATACCCAGGCCGGCAATTTCAAGGGCGGCGGCTCGCTGGGGGGCGTGCGGTCCAGCGAATATGCCAAGACCGACCACAGCCTCAATCTCGCAGCGCAAGTCAGCAACGGCCTGATCGAGCTGAAAGGCGGCTATCATTTCACGCCCTATGAGGGTTTCCCGAACCAATATATGGACATGACGTCCAACAAATCATGGTTCCTGAACGGCCATTATGCCGGCGTCTTCGATTGGGGCAATCTCGATGTGCGGGCGAGCTGGCGCGACACCGACCACGTCATGAACTTCCTCGCCGACAAGGGCGGGACCGCGACCGGCGGGATGCCGATGAACACGGAGGTCCACAGCGCGAGCTATACCGTCCAGGCGGATATATTGCTCGGCGGCGGCACGCTGCGCCTGGGCAGCGAATTCCAGCATCAATGGCTCAACGACTATTGGCCGCCCGTTGTGGGCAATATGATGATGGGGCCGAATGCGTTCATCAACGTCAACGGGGCCAAGCGCGATCGGCTCGGCACCTTCCTCGAGTGGGAAACGCGCTGGGATAGCGGTTTCTCCCTCATCGCCGGCATCCGTAACGATCAGGTCTGGATGAACACCGGCAAGGTCGCGCCCTATGGCACCGGCATGATGCAGATGGCCGATGTCATGGCGGCAGCGGCGTTCAACAAGGCCGACCGCAAGCGCCACGACAGCAATTGGAGCGGCAGCCTGCTGGTCCGCTACGCGCTTTCGGACGGGGCGGATATCGAGATCGGCTATGCCCGCAAGGTTCGCTCGCCCAATATCTACGAGCGCTATAGCTGGGGCCGGGGCAGCATGGCGAGCCGCATGATCGGGTGGTTCGGCGACGGGAACGGCTATGTCGGCAACCTCGACCTTCGCCCCGAAAAGGCCGATACGCTGAGCGCCGCCCTGGCCATTTCCGGAGGCGGCAAGGATGGCTGGTCGTTCAAGATCGCGCCCTATTACACCCATGTCGACGAATATATCGACGCCGTTAAGCTGGCGGACTTCACCGACATGATGGGCAGTCCGACCGGGTTCGTTCAATTGCAGTTCGCCAACCAGAAGGCAGAGATCTACGGCATCGACATATCGGGCGCCGTGCCGCTATGGTCATCGTCGTCGGCCGGCACCGCGCGTCTGACCGCGCGCGCGAGCTGGCTGCACGGCCAGAATCTGACCGACCACGCACCGCTCTATCACCAGATGCCGTTCAATGCGGCGCTGAGCCTCGAGCATCGGATCGGCGGCCTCGAAACCCGGATTGACCTCGACATCGTGACGGAAAAGGATCGCGCCGATCCGACCCGCAACGAACCGCGGACGGGCAGCTACGCGCTGCTCAATGTCCAGCTCGCCTATCGCATCGACAAGGTTCGCCTGACGCTCGGCGCCGACAATCTGTTCGACAAGGCCTATTATGCTCCGCTTAGCGGCATGTCGCTCGGCGATCTGAAGGCGACCGGCGTGCGCCGCCCGGTTCCGGGCCGGGGGCGATCGGTCAACGCCGGGATCACGATTGCGTTTTGAGCGCCCATGCTCCCGAACTCGCACGACATGAACGAGGAGCCGAGGGCAGGCTATGGCCAGCCCTCGGCCTGGTCGCAGCGCCTGGGCGCGGGCCTTGCCGCCGCGTCATGCTGCCTGCTGGTGCTAGTGGCGCTCAATGCCAATCTATCGGGACGGCTGCGAATGACGCAGCCTGTGCAGGTGAGCCGCTTCCGGTTGTTTACCCCGTCGCCACCGTCACCACCGCCTTCAACGTTGTCGCGATCGCGGACAGACGAGGCCCGCCTATCGCCGGAGCGGCGCCCTGCGCACCCGCCTGAGCTGGCTACGACGGGAGAAAGAGGCGGACCAGCTTCGTCGCCTATACCCGCTGCTCCAGCAATCGCCTCTCCGTTCGCTGTCGCGCCGGTAAGCAGACCGCCCGCGCCGGAACCCGAGGTCGCGCCGCCGCAAGCCCAGGATGATAAGAAACAGTCCGCGCTTGCGGCCTATCAGCGCCAGCTCTGGGCGCGAATAGCCGCGCGCAAGCCCGCGGGGATCCACCTCGACGGGGTCGCAACGGTCCGCTTCATCGTCGGGGCTGACGGCGCGCTGATTGCCGTCGAGCTGGCCGGCAGCAGCGGGAATGCCGCGCTCGATCGCCTGGCGCTCCGCACGGTGCGCAATGCTGCTCCTTTTCCAACACCGCCTATGGGCGTGGAAAGCGAGCAGTTGGTCTTTACGATACCATTCAGCTTTCATTGAGGCCGCATGGCGGACGAGGATGGCTCGATCGTCAATAGGGCGACGCGCACACGTTCCAGAAACAAAACACGGTGATCGTCGCGAGCCTTGATGGGAGCCTGCGCCTCATCGACAAGAGCCTGTCCGGCACGTTGCCCATGCGTCTCGATCAGTGCGAGCGCCGCCGCTATTTCCTCGGAATTGGCAGCGTCACCATCGGATGAACCTTTCCCCGGAAGCCGAAGCGATAGCTTCTTGCGCGCCATATTATCACCCTTTTCTTGAATGCTCTCAGGCCCGTGCGCTCACCAGCCAGGCCTTCGCCCCCATATGAACGCCATTCTCATCGCAATGGCGCTCGAACAGCTCGACAAGATGCTGGTGAATGGCCTTGCGTACCTCTGCCCCGTTCTGTCGAACAAGATCGCCGATCTGCATCCCCTCAAGCACGAAGCGAGCGGCGCTCTCGGGATCACTGCCGGGGCCGCCCACGCGCTGCTCACCTGTCCAGGCATCGAATCTGACCTCGCAGAAACCCGCGCTTTGGAGAAGGTCGATCACATAGTCCTGCTCGCCGAGCGCGAATGGTCCCGGCGCGCGCGACTGCGGCGTCGGCAGGTCCATATGCTCCTTGATGATGCCCATGACACTAAGCTGCCACGGATTGTCAGCGATGGGCGCCCAGACAGCGATGTCGAGCCGCCCGCCATCGCGCAACATCCGGCGCAGATTGGCGAAAGCGGGATAAGGCTCAGCGAAGAACATCGAACCGAAGCGCGAGAACAGCCGATCGAACGGCGCTTCTTTCGGCATCGCAGTGGCGGCATCGCCCTGCTCAAAGCGGATATTGGCAAGGCCCGCGCGCTGTGCCCGTTCCCTGGCCATCCCCACCAGATCGGGTGAGATGTCGAGGCCGAGCACAAATCCGGTGTTGCCGACGGCCGTGGCGATCTGCCGCGTGGTCCAGCCACCGCCGCATCCGACATCGACCACCGTTTCGCCGAAGTTGTATGCGGCCTGGGCAAGCAACGCCCTGCCGATCGGCTCGATCATGCTTTCGAAGCGGTCGAGCTGGGCGAGCCAACGCATGCCCGCCTGGCCGGCCCAATCGTGCGCGGCCAAACCTTCCCTGTTCTCCCCAGCATCGTTCATCGATGTATTCCCATCGTCGTTACAAGAATCAGCCCAGGATCGCGGCGGTGCTTTGCCACAGCATGTAGGCGGCAACCGCAAAGATCAGCAGTGCGAATATCGTATTGAGCACCCCCTTGTGCGCCGACAGCCGCCGAGAGAGCGCCGCGCCCACAAGGCCGCCGATGACGCCGCCGGCGATGAACGCCGCAGCAAGCCCCCAATCAACCAGGCCGGAAAGGGCATAGTTGAGCGCGGCAGTCAGACCAAAAGCGGTGACGGCGACCAGCGACGATCCGACGGCGTTGCGCATCGGCATCCCGGTCGAAGCCATCAGTCCCGGCACGATCAGGAAGCCCCCGCCGATGCCGAAGAACCCGGAAAAGAGACCAGTGGCGGCCCCATAACCGATCACCTTGGGCGCATTCTCGCGCCGGCATTGGACATCGGGATTGCCGGGATCGCCCCGGCTTTTTAGCATCAGCCCGCCAACCAGGACCATCAGCAGAGCGAACAGGAACAGCAGCTTCTGTCCATCGAACGCTTTACCGAGCGTCGATCCGGCATAGGCGCCGGCGACACCAGCGGCGGCGAACATGCCGGCGCAACGCCATTTGATCGTCCGCTGGCGCGCGTGGGGAACGAGATTGGCCCCGGCATTGGCGGCGACCGCCAGCGCGCTGGTGCCGATCGCGACATGCGGCGAGGCGACGCCGACCAGATAGACCATGAGCGGGACGGCGAGGATTGAGCCCCCACCGCCCACCAGCCCCAGCGTGAATCCGACGAGCGAGCCCGATCCGGCACCAAGCAGATATTGGATGGGTTCGAGTGCCATGGCCTTACAGCGCGTTTATCGGCAGCTTGAGGTAGCGCATGCCATTGTCTTCCGGCTCGGGCAGGTGGCCGCCGCGCATGTTGACCTGGATGGACGGCAGGATGAGGCGCGGCATCCCGAGCGTCGCATCGCGCGCCTCGCGCATGGCGACGAACTGGTCCTCGCTCACCCCGTCGCGAACATGGACATTATGCTCTCGCTCCTCGCCGACCGACGTTTCCCAGGCATAGGTATCGCGCCCGGGGGCCTTGTAGTCGTGGCAAAGATGAAGGCCGGTCTGATCGGGGAGCGACAGCAGGCGGCGGATCGACCGATAAAGCGTGCGCGCATCGCCGCCCGGGAAGTCAGCGCGGGCCGTGCCGTAGTCGGGCATGAACAGCGTGTCGCCGATGAACGCCGCATCGCCGATCACATAGGTCATGTCGGCGGGCGTATGGCCCGGCACATGCAGCGCGATCGCCTCGATCGAGCCGACCCTGAAACGG
>JAYRJH010000092.1:0-9396 GCA_041906415.1 Sphingomonas sp.
CACTGAGGAGAGAGTGATGGCCGAATATGAAACGATCCTGACCGAGAAGAAGGGCGACGTCCTCGTCATCACGCTCAACCGGCCGGATCGGCTCAACGCCGCTTCCTTGCAGATGGCGGAAGACCTGAGCCTCGCGCTCTATAATCTCGACGGCGCGCGCGCCGTGCTCATCACGGGCGCGGGGCGGGCCTTCTGCTCCGGCGCGGACCTCCAGGCGCGGGGCGGCGCGAGCGCGGTGAGCGGCGGCGATGTCAGCCATCGCGCGCTGATGAATTACTACAACCCGGCGCTCAGCCAGATCCTGCGGCTCAACGTGCCGGTGGTTACGGCGGTGAACGGCCCGGCGGCCGGCGTCGGCTGCTCGATCGGTCTGGCGGGCGATTTCGTGCTTGCGGGCAAAAGCGCCTATTTCCTCCAGGCCTTCGTCAATATCGGGCTGGTGCCGGACGGCGGCTCGACCTGGCTGCTCGCCCGCGCGATCGGCAAGCCGCGCGCGACGCAGATGATGATGCTGGGCGAGCGGATCGGGGCGGAGCAGGCGGAAAGCTGGGGCCTGATCTACAAGGCGGTGGACGATGCCGCGCTGATGGACGAGGCGCTGGCGCTCGCCGCCCGGCTCGCCGCCGGGCCGACCGTCGCGCTGGCGACGATGCGGCGCAACATCATGACCGCGCTCGACGGCTCGCTCGACGAGACGCTCCGCGCCGAAGCCGAAGGCCAGCGCATCGCGGGCGGCACGCAGGATGCGCGCGAGGGCGGGCTTTCCTTCCTCCAGAAACGCAAGCCGGCGTTCAAGGGCGCATGACCATCGCCTGCTACCTGTCGCACCCCGAAGTGCGGATCGATCCCGCGGTCCCCGTGCCGCAATGGGGATTGTCCGACGTCGGGCGTGCGCGGGTGGCGGCGTTCGCGCGCGGGTCGTGGGCGCGGCGCTTCACGCGCATCGTCAGCAGCGATGAGGCGAAGGCGCGGGAAACGGCCCGGCTGATCGGCGATGCGATCGGCGTCGCGGTCGAAACCGGCGGAAATATGGGCGAGAACGATCGCAGCGCGACCGGCTTCCTGCCGCCCGACGAGTTCGAGGAAACCGCCGACGCCTTTTTCGCCCGCCCCGATGAGTCGGTGCGCGGGTGGGAACGGGCGCGCGATGCGCAGCGCCGCATCGTCACGGCGGTTCGCGATGCGCTGGCGGGGCGCGCAGCGGAAGCGACCCTGTTCGTCGGCCATGGCGGCGTCGGCACGTTGCTGGCCTGCGCGGTGCGCGACGTGCCGATCGATCGCGCGCACGATCAGGGCCGCGCGCCCGGCGCGAACCCGCGCGGCGGCAATGCGCACGGCTTCACCCCCGATCTCAGGACAGCCCTGTTTGGCTGGATGCCGATGGAAGCTTTATGACCGACACATCCGACAAGGCCGCAAGGCCGACGCTAGAAGACTGGTCCGCCGCCGCCGCGAAGGAGGTGAAGGGCAAGGACCTCGCCTGGCACACGCCGGAGGGGATAGAGGTCAAGCCGCTCTACACCGCCGATGACGTGGCGGTGGACCCCGGCCTGCCCGGCTTCGCGCCGTTCACGCGCGGCGTGCGCGCATCGATGTATGCGGGCCGGCCGTGGACGATCCGGCAATATGCGGGCTTCTCGACCGCCGAGGAATCGAACGCTTTCTATCGCCGCAACCTCGCGGCGGGGCAGAAGGGCCTGTCGGTCGCCTTCGATCTCGCCACGCATCGCGGATACGACAGCGATCATCCGCGCGTGGTGGGCGACGTCGGCAAGGCGGGCGTGGCGATCGACAGCGTCGAGGACATGAAGATCCTGTTCGACGGCATTCCGCTCGATCAGATGAGCGTCTCGATGACGATGAACGGCGCGGTGATCCCCATCCTCGCCTTCTTCATCGTCGCGGGCGAGGAGCAGGGCGTCGAGCGCAAATTGCTCGACGGGACCATCCAGAACGACATCCTCAAGGAGTTCATGGTCCGCAACACCTATATCTACCCGCCCGAGCCCTCGATGCGGATCATCTCGGACATCTTCGCCTATACCAGCCGCGAGATGCCGAAGTTCAACTCCATCTCGATCTCCGGCTATCACATGCAGGAAGCGGGCGCGACGCAGCTTCAGGAGTTGGCGTTCACCATCGCCGACGGCATGGAATATGTGAAATACGGCGTCGCCTCAGGCCTCGATATCGACAAGTTCGCCGGGCGGCTGTCGTTCTTCTTCGCGATCGGCATGAACTTCTTCATGGAGGTGGCGAAGCTGCGCGCGGCGCGCGTGCTGTGGCATCGCGTGATGACCAAGCTCGGCGCGAAGGACGAGCGCAGCAAGATGCTGCGCACGCACTGCCAGACCAGCGGCGTGTCGCTGACCGAGCAGGACCCCTATAACAACGTCATCCGCACCACGATCGAGGCGATGGCGGCGATGCTGGGCGGCACCCAGTCGCTGCACACCAACGCGCTGGACGAGGCGATCGCGCTGCCGACCGATTTCTCCGCCCGCATCGCGCGCAACACGCAGATCGTGATCCAGGAGGAGACGGGGATGACCAGGGTGGTCGATCCCCTCGGCGGCTCCTATTATATCGAGAGCCTGACGCAGCAGCTCGTCGACGGCGCATGGGAGATCATCGAGCGCGTCGAGCGCGAGGGCGGCATGGCCAAGGCGGTCGCGGCCGGCTGGCCCAAGGCGATGATCGAGGAGGCCTCCGCCGCGCGCGCCGCGCGGATCGATCGCGGCGAGGACGTGATCGTCGGCGTCAACAAATACCGCCTCGCCAACGAGGATGAGATCGAGATCCTCGACGTGGACAACCACGCGGTGCGCGAGGCGCAGATCCGCCGCATCGGGAAGGTGAAGGCGGATCGCGATTCCGCTGCCTGTCAGGCCGCGCTCGATGCCTTGCGCGAGGGCGCGAAGGGCGATGGCAACCTGCTCGAACTCGCCGTCGAGGCGGCGCGGGCGCGCGCGACGCTCGGCGAAATCTCCTCCGCTATGGAGGAGGCGTTCGGCCGTTTCGGCACCGTCCCCACGCCGGTGAAGGGCGTCTATGGCGGCGCCTATGGCGACGACGAACGCTGGGCGCGGCTGCTGCGCGGCGTCGAGGCCACCGAGCGCCGGCTGGGCCGCCGCCCACGCATCTTCGTCGCCAAGATGGGGCAGGACGGGCACGATCGCGGCGCGAACCTCGTTTCCTCCATGTTCGGCGATCTGGGGTTCGAGGTGGTCGCGGGGCCGCTGTTCCAGACCCCGCAGGAAGCCGCGTCGCTCGCGCTGGAGAAGGACGTGGACGTGGTCGGCGCATCCAGCCTCGCGGCGGGGCACAAGACGCTGATCCCCGAACTGATCGGCCACCTGAAGGACGCCGGCCGCCCCGATATCAAGGTGGTGGCGGGCGGCGTGATCCCGGCGCAGGACTATCAGGCGCTCTATGACGCGGGCGTGCAGGCGATCTTCGGCCCCGGCACCAATCTCATCAAGGCGGCGGAGGAGGTGTTGCGATTGCTCGGCCACAACATGCCGCCCGCGGCGGAGGCGGCGGAATGACCCGCAACGACTGGACCCGCGCGGAGATCGCGGAGCTGTTCGACCTGCCGTTCGGCGATCTGGTGTTCCGCGCGGCGGAAGTGCATCGCGCGCACCACGCCGCGAACGAGGTGCAGATGTGCACCCTGCTCTCGATCAAGACCGGCGGCTGCCCGGAGGATTGCGGCTATTGCTCGCAATCCGCCCATGCGGACACCGGCGTGAAGGCGACGAAGCTGATGGACGTGCGCGCCGTGCTCCAAATGGCGGCGCAGGCGAAGGACTCAGGCTCGCAGCGCTTCTGCATGGGCGCGGCGTGGCGCAATCCCAGGGATCGCGACATGCCCGCCATCGTCGAGATGGTGAAGGGCGTGCGCGAGATGGGCATGGAAACCTGCATGACGCTGGGGATGCTCACCCCCGGTCAGGCGGCGATGCTGGCCGACGCGGGCCTCGATTACTACAACCACAATATCGATACCTCGCCAGAGCGTTACGGCGACATCATCACCACCCGCACCTTCGCCGAGCGGCTCGACACGCTGGAGCATGTGCGGGAGGCGGGGATCAACGTGTGCTGCGGCGGGATCGTCGGCATGGGCGAGACGCGCGAGGATCGCGTCGGCTTCATCCACGCGCTCGCCACTTTGCCGCGCCATCCGGAGAGCGTGCCTGTCAACGCGCTGGTGCCCGTGAAGGGCACGGTGCTGGGCGACATGCTCGCCGACACGCCGCTGGCCAAGATCGACGACATCGAGTTCGTGCGGACGGTGGCGGCGGCGCGCGTCACCATGCCGATGAGCATGGTGCGCCTCTCGGCGGGGCGCGAGAGCATGTCGGAGGCGACGCAGGCGCTGTGCTTCATGGCGGGCGCGAACTCGATCTTCACTGGCGACAAGCTCCTCACCACCGGCAACCGCGGCGACAGCGCGGACGCGGCGTTGTTCGCGAAGCTCGGCGTGCGGCCGATGGAGGCGGAGGAGCCGATGCGGGTGTGCGAGGCGGCGGCGTGAATCTGGGGCGGCTCGTGGTGTTTGTGGCATGGTCGTTGACCGTGCTGCTGGTCACGGGGTTTTTCGTCTTCGTCTTCACGTTCGGCGATTGCATGGATGAGGCTGCTTGTGCGGCCTCGAAGAACCGGGCGTTTTGGACCACGCTCGGCACCGGTTTTTTCATTTACTGGGCAGTTACGATTGCCCTCCTTCGACGCTGGAGTCGCTGAGTGTTCAAGAAAATCCTTGTCGCCAATCGTGGCGAGATCGCTTGCCGGGTGTTCCGCACGGCGAAGAAGATGGGGATCGCCACCGTCGCGGTCTATTCCGACGCCGATGCGCGCGCGCCGCATGTGCTGATGGCCGACGAGGCGGTGCGGCTCGGGCCGGCGCCGGCGGCGGAGAGCTATCTCAAGGCCGACCTGATCCTCGCGGCCGCGAAGGCGACCGGCGCGGATTGCATCCATCCCGGCTACGGCTTCCTCTCCGAGCGCGAGAGCTTCGCGAAGGCGTGTGCGGAGGCCGGGATCGCCTTCGTCGGCCCGCCGCCCAATGCCATCGCCGCGATGGGCGACAAGATCGAATCGAAGAAGCTCGCCAAGGCGGCCGGCGTCAACGTCGTCCCCGGCTATCTCGGCGAGATCGCGGACACCGAGGAGGCGGTGAAGATCGCGCGCGACATCGGCTTCCCGGTGATGATGAAGGCGAGCGCGGGCGGCGGCGGCAAGGGGATGCGCCTCGCGTGGAGCGAGCAGGACGTGCGCGAGGGCTTCGAGGCGACCAAGCGCGAGGGGCTGGCGTCGTTCGGCGACGATCGCGTGTTCATCGAGAAGTTCATCGAAAGCCCGCGCCACATCGAGATTCAGGTGCTGGGCGACCAGCACGGCAATATCGTCTATCTCAACGAGCGCGAATGCTCGGTGCAGCGCCGCCACCAGAAGGTGGTGGAGGAAGCGCCGTCGCCGTTCGTCACGCCGAAGATGCGCAAGGCGATGGGCGAGCAGGCCGTCGCGCTGGCCCGCGCGGTCGGCTATTACAGCGCGGGCACGGTGGAGCTGATCGTCTCCGGCGCGGACAAGACGGGCGAGAGCTTCTACTTCCTCGAAATGAACACGCGGCTCCAGGTGGAGCATCCGGTGACGGAGGAGATCACCGGGCTCGATCTGGTCGAGCAGATGATCCGCGTCGCGGCGGGCGAGAAATTGTCGTTCGGCCAGAAGGACGTGAAGATCAACGGCTGGTCGGTCGAGAATCGCGTCTATGCCGAAGATCCGTATCGCGGCTTCCTGCCCTCGATCGGCCGCCTCGTGCGCTATCGCCCGCCGGCCGAAAGCGACGGCGTGCGCGTCGATGACGGCGTGCGCGAGGGCGGCGAGGTGAGCATGTTCTACGATCCGATGATCGCCAAGCTCATCACCCACGGCAAGACGCGCGAGGAGGCGATCGACCGGCAGATCGCCGCGCTCGACGCGTTCGAGATCGAGGGGCCGGGGACGAACCTCGATTTCGTATCCGCGCTGATGCAGCACCCGCGCTTCCGCTCGGGCAACCTCACCACCGGGTTCATCGCGGAGGAATATCCGGAAGGCTTCCACGGCGCGCCCGCGTCGGACGAGCTGTTGCGGACGCTGGCGGGCGTCGCGGCCTTTGCGGCGGTGGAATGGGCGGAGCGTGCGCGCTCGGTCGACGGCCAGCTCGGCGCGGCCCTCGATCCCCCGGCGGACTGGGTGGTGCGGATCGGCAAGCGCGACCATGTCGTCACGGTGGACGGCAATGCGGTGACGGTGGACGGCGCGCGGCTCGACGGCGCGATCGATTATGCGCCGGGCGACCGGATCGCGAAGGCCGGGCCGCTCACCGTGAAGATCGCGCGCACCCGTACCGGCTTCACGCTCAACGCGCGCGGGGCGAGCCACAAGGCGCGCGTGCTGCCCGCGCGGATCGCGCCTTATGCGAAGCACCTGCTCGAAAAGGTGCCGCCGGACCTGTCGAAATTCCTGATCGCGCCGATGCCGGGCCTGCTCGTGCGGCTCGACGTGAAGGTGGGCGACAAGGTGGAGGCGGGTCAGGCGCTCGCGGTGGTCGAGGCGATGAAGATGGAGAACATCCTGCGCGCCGAGAAATCCGCCGTGGTGAAGGCGGTGAACGCCGGGGCGGGCGAAAGCCTGGCGGTGGATCAGGTGATCCTCGAGCTGGAGTGAGGCGCGGGATGGGCAGGGCGGCGATGCTGGCGCTGGTGCTGCTGGCGTCGGCCTGCGGAAAGGCGCAGGATCGGGCGATGCAGGCCGAATCCCATCCCCCGCTCTCGCCTCCCGTCGTCATCGCGCATCGCGGCGCGAGCGGGGAGCGGCCCGAGCATACGCTCGCGTCCTATGCCCGCGCGATCGAGGAGGGCGCGGACTTCATCGAGCCGGATCTGGTGCCGACGAAGGACGACGTGCTGGTCGCGCGGCACGAGAACGAGATTTCGGAGACGACCGACGTCTCCGACCACCCCGAATTCGCCGCCCGCCGCACGACGAAGACGATCGACGGGCACGAGATGACCGGCTGGTTCGTCGAGGATTTCACGCTCGCCGAACTGAAGACGCTGCGCGCGAAGGAGCGCCTGCCTCTGCTCCGCCCCGACAACCGGCACTATGACGGCAAGTTCGACATTCCCACGCTCGCGGAGATCATCGCGCTGGCGAAGGCGCATCATGTCGGCATCTATCCCGAGACCAAGCACCCGACCTATTTTGCCGCGATCGGCCATCCGACCGATGCCTTGCTGGTGCATCAGCTTCAGGCGGCGGGATGGGATAGCGCGGATGCGCCGGTGTTCATCCAGTCGTTCGAGGTGGAGAATCTGAAGCGCATCCACGCGATGACGCGCATCCGGCTGATCCAGCTCGTCGACAAGCAGGGTGGCCCGGCGGACGGCGCCGCGCCCAGCTACGCCGCGATGCTGACGCCGCGGGGGATGAGGGGAATCGCGGCCTATGCCTTCGGGATCGGGCCGAACAAGGCGATGCTGTGGGACGGCGACCGGCCGACGACATTGGTGCGCGATGCCCATGCGGCGGGCCTGCGCGTCCATCCCTGGACCTATCGCGCGGAAAATTATTTCCTGCCGTCGGCGTATCGCGAAGGGCTGAACCCGCGCGGCCACGGCGATCTGGCCGGCGAGATCGCGGCCGGGTTGCGGCAGGGGCTGGACGGCTTCTTCACCGATTTCCCCGCGATCGGGGTCGCGGCGCGGAACGGCGCGGCGGCGCGATAAAGCAAAACCCCGGCGGCCCTTGGCCACCGGGGTTCCGTTCAGGCTCCGACACCCTTCGCGGGGGGCGGCGCCGAAGCCGGCCGGGATTACTGAAGCAGCTTCAGCACGCCCTGCTGCGACTGGTTGGCCTGCGCCAGCATCGCGGTGGAAGCCTGGCTCAGGATCTGCGCCTTGGCGAGATTGGTCGATTCCGTGGAGAAATCGGCGTCCTGGATGCGGCTCTGCGCGTCGGACAGGTTGGCGACGTTGTTGGTCATGTTGTTGACCGCCGACTGCAGCTGGTTCTGCGCGGCGCCCAGACCGGCGCGCGCCGTGCTGACCGCGTTGATCGCCGTGTCGAAGGTGGCGAGGGTGGTCGCCGCCGCCGTGCCGGTCGCAAGGTCGGTGGCGGTCTTGATCGCGCCGGTCGTCAGGTTGCCGAGGCTCAGCGTGGTGTTGTCGGTGGCGTTGGCGCCATATTGGATCTTCACCGCGCCGCTGGTGCCGGCCGTGCCGTCGAACAGCTTCTGGCCGTTGAACTGCGTGTTGGCCAGGACCGAGGTGATCTGGTCCGCCAGCGCCTTCTGCTCGACGGCGATGTTGCTGAGGTCGGTGCTGGAATAGGTGCCGTTGGTGGCCTGGACGCCCAGCTCGCGCATGCGCTGCAGCATGTTGGTCACTTCGTCCAGCGCGCCTTCCGCGGTCTGCGCCATCGAGATGCCGTCGTTGGCGTTGCGGATGCCCTGGTTCATACCCGCGATCTGCGTCTGCATCGACGTGGCGATGGCGAGGCCGGCGGCGTCGTCCTTCGCGGAGTTGATGCGCTTGCCGGTGGAAAGGCGCTCCATCGCGGTGGAAAGGGCGCTGTTGGCGCTGGTCGACGCGTTGGTGGCGCGCAGCGCGGCGGTGTTGGTTGCGATAACCGTCATCTTCGTTCTCCGTCATGGCTGACGGTCCGCCGCCCCCCGAATGTTGCGGATGGCCGAGCCGTCGATGCACCAAACGGCCGGCCGGCGCGGGGCTTTAGCGGGCGGGCGAAAAAATTTGCGCATCGCGCCCCGCAAGGCGCGTGCGCCCATATACGCCCGCGCGCCCGGAAAAAATCTGCCGGCCGGCAATGTGCTAAACCAACCGTTAACCATTTTCGCCGATTTTGCCCTTCGTGAAAAAGAGGGGGAAAATGCGCTCGATCGTTCCGTCCGCCGCAATTGCGGAAAGCCATGTCGCGCTGCTCTCGTCGCTGCGCGCGCAGGGTTTCGCGGTCGAAAAGCCGGGAGCGCGCCCGACGGCGGGCGCGATATGGCTCGCCGCGCCGGGCGAGCCGACGCCCGCGCCCGCCCGCACCGTCGTGATCGGCGGGGAGGGGCGCATGGTCGCGCCCGCGCATGACGGCGCGCCGGCGCGCATCGCCTTCGGGCGCGAGGATGCGGAGGTGGGCAACGCCTTCGCCCGCGCGCTGATCGCGGGGGCGGATGCGCCCACCGCGGCCGACCCGGAGAGCCTCGCCCTGTTCGCGCTCGCGGAGCGCGTGGCGGAGGCGGATATCACCGTGCTCATCAACGGTCCCACCGGCACCGGCAAGGAAGTGCTGGCGCGGACGATCCACCTCAATTCGAAGCGGGCCGAGGGTCCGTTC
>JAYRJH010000093.1:0-3015 GCA_041906415.1 Sphingomonas sp.
AGTCTATGCGCCCGTTGGCTCGGCGACGCATTATCACGCCAATTACGTGCAGCCGTGGTGGGCATCGAGCCTGACGCGCATCGGCGCGGTGGGAAGCCACATCTTCTACCGCTGGCGCGACGCGATGGAGAACGCGCTCGCCTTCCGCCAGCGCTATGACGGGATCGAGCCGGACCTCGCCTCCGCCGCTGCCTTCGCCGGGCTGGATGGCATGGGCGTGACCGTCCACCGCAACGGCGCGGATGGCGATGGCGGCGGCGATGGTGGTGCTGCGGCGAACGCTGGCGGCGAGACGGTCGGCGGGGTCACGATCCACCGCAACGGTGCGTCCGTCGGCGGCGAGGCCGCGAAGCCGGCGGCCGTGAATCTCGCGCGCTCCTCGAGCGTCGCGGGCGTGATGATCCATCGCAACATCGCCCCGCCCGAAGGCGCGGGGCCGGAGGATGTCGATCCGGGCGACGCCAGCTAGCGGATGTTCGGATTTGCCGTCGTGCCGGGCTTGACCCGGCATCCAGTGCCCCGGATATCGTCGCCCGTGACTCTGGATGCCGGGTCAAGCCCGGCATGACGATCGGAGGATGGGCCTTAGCCCAGCCGCTCCGCGTGCCAGCGCAGGTGATCCGCCATGAAGGTGGAGATGAAATAATAGCTGTGGTCGTAACCGGGCTGCATCCGCAGCGTCAGCGGGATGCCGGCCTTGTCGCATGCCGCCGCCAGCAGCCCCGGCCTGAGCTGGCCTTCGAGGAACTGGTCCGCCTCGCCCTGATCCACCAGCAGCGCGGGCGCCCGCGCGCCGTCCTCGATCAGCGCGACGGCATCGTGCCGGCGCCACGCGGCGCGATCGGGGCCGAGATAGCCGCCCAGCGCCTTCTCCCCCCACGGCACCTGCCCCGGCGCGACGATCGGCGCGAAGGCGGAGATCGCGCGATAGCGTTCGGGGAAGGTCAGCCCGATCGTCAGCGCGCCGTGTCCGCCCATCGAATGGCCCATGATCGACTGGCGCGCCATGTCCGCCGGGAAATGCGCCTCGACCAGCGCGGGCAATTCCCGCGTGACATAGGACCACATGCGGTAATTGGCCGCCCAGGGGGCCTGCGTCGCATCGACATAGAAGCCCGCGCCCAGCCCGAAATCATAGGCGCCGTCCGGATCGTCCGGCACGCCTTGCCCACGCGGTGACGTATCGGGGGCGACGAGGATCAGGCCCAGCTCCGCGCAGGCGCGGCGGAACTCGCCCTTCTCGGTCACATTGGCGTGGGTGCAGGTGAGGCCGGAGAGATACCAGACCACCGGCAGCCGCGCGCCCGCCTCGTGCGGGGGCACGTAGACGGAGAAGGTCATCTCCGTCCCCGTCTCGGCGGACGCGTGGCGATAGACGCCCTGCGTCCCGCCGAACGCCGCGTTGGTGGAGACGGTCTCCATCAATAGACCACGACCGAGCGGATGCTCTCGCCCGCGTGCATCAGGTCGAAGCCCTTGTTGATCTCCTCCAGCGAGAGGCGGTGGGTGATCATCGGGTCGATCTGGATCAGGCCGTTCATATACCAGTCGACGATCTTCGGCACGTCGGTGCGCCCGCGCGCGCCGCCGAACGCCGTGCCCTTCCACACGCGCCCGGTGACGAGCTGGAACGGGCGGGTGGAAATCTCCTTCCCCGCCTCCGCCACGCCGATCACGATCGATTCGCCCCAGCCGCGATGCGCCGATTCCAGCGCCTGCCGCATGACGACCGTGTTGCCGGTGCAGTCGAACGTATAGTCCCCGCCGCCGTCTGTGATCGCGATCAGGTGCTGGACGACATCGCCGACGTCCTTCGGGTTGACGAAATCGGTCATGCCGAAGCGGCGGCCCCAGCCCTCGCGGTCCGGGTTGATGTCGACGCCGATGATCCGCGCCGCGCCGGCGAATTTCGCGCCCTGGATCACGTTCAGGCCGATGCCGCCCAGCCCGAACACGATCACCGTCGCGCCCGGCTCCACCTTCGCCGTGTTGACCACCGCGCCCACGCCGGTCGTGACCCCGCAGCCGATGTAGCAGCTCGTGTCGAACGGCGCGTCCGCGCGGATCTTCGCCACCGCTATCTCCGGCAGCACGGTGAAGTTCGAGAAGGTCGAGCAGCCCATGTAGTGATAGATGGTCTGCCCCCTGTAGCTGAACCGGCTCGTCCCGTCCGGCATCAGCCCCTTGCCCTGCGTCGCGCGGATCGCGGTGCACAGGTTGGTCTTCTGGCTGAGACACGATTTACACTGGCGGCATTCCGGCGTGTAGAGCGGGATGACGTGATCGTCCGGCGCGACGCTCGTCACGCCCGGACCCACCTCGCGCACGATGCCGCAGCCTTCGTGGCCCAGGATCGCGGGGAAGATGCCCTCGCTGTCCAGCCCGTCCAGCGTATAGGCGTCGGTGTGGCAGATGCCGGTGGCCATGATCTCCACCAGCACCTCGCCCGCCTTCGGCCCCTCAAGGTCGAGCTCGACGATCTCCAGCGGCTTCTTCGCCTCGAACGCTACGGCGGCGCGGGTCTTCATCTTGGGCAGGCTCCTGTCTTAAGCGGCGACCATCTCCTTAAGCGGAACTGACGCATCGGCAAGCCGCTCCGGCGCGATCGCGGCCCCGGCCAGCACGAGCGCGCGGCCCTGCACATAATCCTTCGTCGCATTCACGCAGTCGAGCGCGATCACCCGGCCCTGCTTCAGATAGACGATGCTGAAGGACCGCGCGCCCGTGTCCCCGCGCACCACCACCGCGTCATGCCCGGTGGAAAGCCCGACCGTCTGGAGCTTCAGGTCATATTGGTTGGACCAGAACCACGGCACCGCATCGTAAGCGGCCGGATCGCCGGTGATCGCCTTCGCCACCGTCATCGCCTGATCGTTGGCGTTCTGTACCGATTCGAGCCGGATGCGCGCGCCGCCCGCGAAATGGCTCTCATGCGCGGCGCAATCGCCGATCGCATAGATATCGGGCAGGCTGGTGCGGCAATGCGCGTCGACGTCCACGCCGTTGCCCCCCGCC
>JAYRJH010000093.1:3025-9396 GCA_041906415.1 Sphingomonas sp.
CCGCGCCGGCCGCGAGCAGCGGCTCGACCGAGGGGACGATGCCGATGCCGACGATCGCCATCTCGCACGGCAGCACCTCGCCATCGGCCAGCCGCACGCCGCTCACCCTGCCGTCGCGCCCCTCGATCGCCTCCACAGCGGCGCCCAGCCGCACTTCCACGCCGTGCGCGCGATGCTCCGCCTCGTAGAAGCGCGACAAGGGCTCGCCCGCGACGCGCGCCAGCACGCGCGGCAGCGCCTCCAGCACCGTCACCTTCTTGCCGAACTTGGCGAGGACGGCGGCCGCCTCCAGCCCGATATAGCCGCCGCCGATCACCACCACGCGGGTCGTCGTCTCCAGCTCGCCCATCAGCCGGTCCACGTCGGCGCGGGTGCGCACCGCATGGACGCCCGCGAGATCGTGCCCCTCGCACGAAAGCCGGCGCGGGCTGCCGCCGGTGGCCCAGATCAATGTGCCGTAGCCGATCTCCGCGCCGTCCGCCGTCGTCACCCGATGCGCCGCCGGATCGACCGACACGACGCGGCGGCCGAGCAGCATCGCCACCTGCCTGTCGGCCCAGAAAGCCTCCGGCCGGATCAGGATGCGCTCGAACGCCTTCTCGCGCGAGAGATAGTCCTTCGACAGCGGCGGGCGCTCATAGGGCAGGTGCGGCTCGTCCCCGACGATCGCGATCGTGCCCTCGAACTTGCGCTGCCGCAGCGCCACCGCCGCCTGCGCCCCGCCGTGACCGCCGCCGACGATCAGTACGTCATATCGTTCGCTCATCCATCTCTCTCCACTTGCGCCTTCCACCACGCGAAAGCGGCGCCCGAGTCAATGACAGAAACGTCACTTGGTCTGGCGGCGTATCGGCCATATGTGGCTTGGCCGGAGGCGCGAGATGAACCTGCTGCTGGTCGAAGCCGACGAAAGCTATGCCGAAACGCTGGCGGAGGCGTTGCGCGCGCGAAGCCATCGCGTGGCGATCGCCCCCTCCGGGGCCGCGGCGCTTCAGGCGATGGACCGCCAGCCGTTCGACGCCGCCATCATTGATCGGCGCCTGCCGCAGATGGACGGCGTCGCCGTCACCCGCCGGCTGCGTGAGAGCGGCAAGGTGCTGCCCGTCGCGATGCTGGGCGAGGGCGGCGGCGCGGTGGAGGCGCTGGAAGCGGGCGCGGACGATCACCTCGCCAAGCCGCTCGTGCTGGAGGAGCTGGACGCGCGGCTGCGCGCGCTGCTGCGCGGGCGGCAATGGGCGAACGGCACGGGGGACACGCTGCGGGTGGGCGATATCGTCGTCAGCCCGGCGCGCTTCCGGGCGTGGCGCGGCGAGCGGCCGCTGGAGCTGGTCCGCCTCGAGCTGCGGCTGCTGGCGGAGCTGGCGCGCAACCCCGGCACGGTGCTGACCCGCGCCACGCTGATCGCGCGCGTGTGGGAACAGGATTCGGAGCCGGCCACCAATATCGTAGACGTCCAGATCCGCGCGCTCCGCCGCAAGCTGACCGCGCAGGGGGAGGACGATCCGATCGTCACGGTGCGCGGCGTGGGCTATATGCTCCGCGATTGAACGGGCAGGAGAAAGGGCGGCAAGGCTTTCGCCCGCCGCCCTCTTTCCCGCGAACCGGCAGGCCGGTCAGAAGTTGAGCGATGCCTCCACGCCGAAGGTGCGCGGCGGGTTGAAGTTGGCATAATCGCCCAGCACGCCCGAATAGCTGTAGCCGGTGAGCTGGCCCGAGGAATTATAGACCGCCGTCGGCACCGAATTGGCGGCGGAGCGGCGATAGATGTGCGTCTCGTTGAGCAGGTTGCGGCTCCACACCGAGAACGTCACCTTCTGCCCGTGGTCGTTCAGCATCACGTCCGCCAGCGCGAGGCGGCCGTTCACGATGAAGCTGGAGTCCGTCTTCGTCGATTCGTTCTGGAAGCTGTACATGCTGCTGGCGTAATTCGCGTCGAGGTGCAGGCGCACCTTGGTGTCGCCGCCGCCCACCGGCACCTCATAATCGATATAGCCCGACGCGGCGTTGCGCGGCGTGAACACCACATAGACCTGATAGAGCTGGTCGTTGAGGAACGGGTTCGGCGTCGCCGGCACCTTGGTGTAGGTATAGGCATAGGAGCCGCCCAGCGTCAGGTTCTCGACCGGGCGCACCGTCACCTCGGCCTCGATGCCCCTGATCTTCGAGACGCCCGGCGCGTTGCGGGTTTCCTCGGTATGCAGGTTGTAGGTCGGGCTGGCCGGGTTGGTGTCGACATTGTCGAAGTCCGTCTGGGTGCCCTTGCGGTCCATGATATAGCCGGCGAGGTTCAGGCGGACCTTGCGGTCCAGAAAGTCCATCTTCGCGCCGACCTCATAGGATTTCACCGTCTCCGGCCCGAAGGCGGTGAAGGTCTGCGAGCGGTCGTTGGCGCCGCCCGCGCGATAACCGGTGGAATATTTGGCGTAGAGGTTGACGTTCTGCGCCGCCTCGAACGCCAAAGTCACCATCGGATCGAAGCGATCCTTGTCGAAGTTGAACAGGAAGTTCGCGGGCTTGCCCTGCACCAGATAGAGCACGCCCTCGCGCTTGTCCTTGGTGTAGCGGCCGCCGACCGTGAGGTGCAGCGCCTCGAAGCCGTCGGGCGTGTATGTCGCCTGCGCGAAGGCGGCGTAGCTGTGCGCCTTCGCCCAGCTTCCGCGCTGGGTGAACCACATGCCGTCGCTCCAGCCCTGGTTGCCGGAGGTGATCGGCCCCGTCACGATCGGGCTGAGCACGGTATAGCCGGTGCCGTCCGCGTTCCACAGGGTGCTCGACGGGGTGGCCGCCGATTCCTGCGCGCGCTCCGTGAAATAATAGGCGCCGACGACGTAATCGAGGCTCGGCAGGCTGCCGACGACCTGGAATTCCTGGCTGAACTGCGTCTGGTGCAGGTGCGACAGGCTGTAGCGGCTGAACTTGCCGTTGGGCGAGAAGATCGTGCGGTGCGCGCCGCCGGAGTTATCCCACTGGGCGGTGTCCACCCCGCGCCATGCGGTGATCGAGCGCAGCTCCACGTCCGGCGAGGCCTTGTACTTGATAGTCGAGGAGAAGCCGTCGGTCTTGTCGATGCTCAATTGCTGCGGCACGCCGATATCGGCGCTGGACATGCGCTTGTCCCCACTCACCTGCACGATCGGCGAGAGCGGCGAGATGCACGAGGTGGCGCCCGCCGGGCAGACGAGCTTCGATCCGCTGTAGCTGCCCACCGCATAGCCGTTGGGGTTGTAGCTGACGAGCTGGCTGTAGAACGGCGTGTTCTCGTCGCGCGCCTTGTCATAGGAAAGCTCGATCGAAAGGCCGTCCACCGGCTTCCACAAGGCGGAGATGCGGCCGCCGTAGCGGTTGTAATAATTCCAGCCGTATGCGCCCTGAAGCGGGTTCTTCGTGGTGGCGTCCTGATGCTGGACGAGGCCGTCCAGCTTGATCGAGATATTGTGGAATTCCGGCAGGTCGAGGTGCAGCTCGCCATTGTAGCTGCCGTAGTTGCCGACGCCCGCCGTCATGCGCCCGCCGAATTCGCCGGTCGGCGCCTTGGTGACGATGCTGACCGCGCCGCCCTCGGTATTGCGGCCGAACAAGGTGCCCTGCGGCCCGCGCAGCACCTCCACGCGCTCCACGTCGAACAGCGCCGCGTTCAGGCCCTGCTGGCGGCCGAGATAGACGCCGTCGACATAGACGCCCACGCCCTGGTCGCGCGCCGTCTGGTTCGCGTCGAACGGCACGATGCCGCGGATGCCGACCGTGAGCGCGGACTGGCGCGCCTCGAACGTCGCGACGCGCAGGGAGGGCACGCCGCCGTCGGCGAGGTCGATCAGGCTCTGGACGTGGCGGTCCTTGATGATCGTCGGATCGACGACCGAGATGGCGATCGGCGTCTTCTGGAGGTTCGTCTCGCGCTTCGTGGCGGTGACGACGACGTCCTGAATGCCCGAATCCGATTCGGCGGCGGTGGAATCGGCGGCAGGCGCATCGGGGGCGGCCGGCGCGGCATGGGCCATGGCGGGCAAGGCGAACAACGCGGCGCCGGTGAGGAGACGCAGGCGCGTCCGCGAAAGAATCGTCATGTGGATCTATCCCTTTTTCGCAGGCGGCATCGGCCCGCGGAAAAGCGCCCTATGTCAGTTGCGCGGCATGCCCGTGACAATCTGATTACAGTGACAGACCCGGAAAATTCATCTTAATTTCATGTTGCGGGCGCGAGAAGGACAAGCGCCGCGATTCAGCCATTCGGCCTGTGCGAACGGCATGGGTCGCTATGCCAGCGCGAAACGCTTCATCGAAAACAAGGGGAAAACACAGGCCGCGCCGGACCATGCGGCCGGTCGCCGCGTGGCGGCAGCGGGGGCGCTTCCGTTCAGCCCAGCAGGACGAAGGCCACGCCGAAGATGGCCAGCGCAATGCCGCTGGCACAGGCGAGCAGGCTCGCCTCGCATTGGCAGACGCCGGAAGTGATCCGTTCCATCATCCGTCTCCTGTCCCTTCGCTGCGCTTCGTGGCGTCATGCTTCGGGACGAGGAGAGCGTATCACGTATCCCTGCGGACGCAAGCGGGGGAATCGGGCCGTTCCAGCGCATCCACCAGCTTGCCCAGAAGGGCCGTCAATTCAGTCTGTTCCGTCGGCGTGAGCGCGGCGAATTGCTCGCGCAGCAGCCGCCGGCGCAGCGGTTCGCCCGCCGCGATGGCGCGCGCGCCGGCGGGCGTGACCGCGATTCGCTTCACGCGGCGATCGCCGGGATCGACGGTGCGGACGACCAGCCCGTCGCGCTCCAGCCCGTCCAGCGCCTCCGTCACGGTGCGGGGCGCGAGGTCGAACAGCTCGGCGATATCCGCCGCGCGCGCCGCGCCCTCCTTGTTCTGGACGAACATCAGCATCTTGGTGCGCGCGAGCGACGTGCCCTCCTGCGCCAAGGCCCGGTTCAACTGCCGGTGGATGTGCAGATAGGCGGCCGCAAGGTTCCGGATCAGCTGATCGTCGCTATTCATGAGGAACCTCAATACATGGTCTTGCATTATGCTGCAACCGCGAGCATCTATGCGCGCCAATATTGTTTTCGGGAATCACCATGGCCGACCAGACGCCAGAAACCAACGCGAACGGCGCGGCGGAGGATCGCCCCTCCGCACTGAAGAACCCGCGCGTCCGCATCATCCTCGCCGCCGTGCTGGCGCTGGTGGTGGTCGGCGTGCTCGCGTGGTTCGTCCGCTACGAAAGTTACGGGAAATACCAGCAATCCACCAACGACGCCTATGTGCAGGCGGACGGCGTGACCGTCTCGCCCAAGGTTTCGGGCTATGTCGACCAGGTGTTCGTCGAGGAGAACCAGACGGTGAAGGCGGGCGATCCGCTCGTCCGGATCGATTCGCGCGACTATAATGCCCAGGCGGCGCAGGCGACCGCGCAGATCGATGTCGCGCGCGCCAACGCCGCCGGCGTGGAGGCGCAGATCAGCGAGCAGCAGGCCGCGATCGTGCGCGCCCGCGCCGATCTCGCCGCCGCGCGCGCCGACGCCGCCTTCGCCCGCAACGAGGTGGCGCGCTACCAGCCGCTCGCCGCGACCGGGGCGGAGACGCGCGAAAGGCTCTCTCAGCTCCGCAACCAGGCGACGCAGGCGGACGCGAAGGTCGCCGCCGCGCAGGCCGCGCTGACCAGCGCGGAGCGCCGCGTCGGCACCCTGCGGGCGCAGGTGAAGCAGGCGCTGGCGCAGGGCGAGGGCGCGAAGGCGCAGCTCGCGGCTGCCAGCACCAATGTCGGCGCGACGCTGATCCGCGCCGCGATCGACGGGCGCATCGGCAACAAGACGGTGCGGCAGGGCCAGTTCGTGCAGGCGGCCACCCGGCTGATGACGCTCGTGCCGGTGAAGGATCTCTACATCACCGCCAATTTCAAGGAGACCCAGCTCGGCCTGATGCGCATCGGCCAGCCGGTGACGGTGGAGGTGGACGCGCTGCCCGGCGTCGAGATTCCGGGCAGGGTGGCCAGCGTCTCGCCGGGCACGGGCGCGCAATTCTCCGTCCTCCCGCCGCAGAATGCCACGGGCAATTTCACGAAAATAGTCCAACGCATCCCCGTCCGGATCGCGATCAGCCCCGGGCCGGAGACGCGCGCGTTGCTGGTGCCCGGCATGTCCGTGGACGTCAGCGTCGACACCCGCTCCGCCAAGGGCGCGGAGGCGCGCATAAAGGACGAGCAGCAACAGCATAACGCGCGGATCGGGCAATGAGCACGATCGCGGCCGAGAGTATCCCGGCCGGGATGGAGCGGCGGGCGGATGTGGCAGCGTGGCTTGCCGTCGCCGCCGGCAGCCTCGGCGCGATGATGGCGACGCTCGACATCTCGATCGTCAATTCCGCGCTGCCGACCATCCAGGGCG
>JAYRJH010000094.1:0-9336 GCA_041906415.1 Sphingomonas sp.
GGGCGGCACGCCCAACTGATCGCTTTAGAGGATGACGATGCGTAAACTGGTGTTGTTGGCGGGCGTGGCGCTTTGCACGGCGGCCCCCGCATTCGCGCAATCGGGCCTGGAGGGCCGCGTCGGCAAGCTGGAAAGCGAGATGCGCGCGGTGCAGCGCAAGGTGTTCCCCGGCGGCGGCATGCCCTCCGTGGAGCCGGAAATCACCGCCGCGCCGACGCCGGGCCGCGACATCGGCTCCCCCGCGACCACCCCGCTGGCGGATCTCAACCAGCGCGTCGGCATGCTGGAGCAGCAGGTCACGTCGATGACCGGCCAGATCGAGCAGACGCAATATCGCCTGCGCCAGCTCGAGGAACAGTTCCTCGCCTACAAGAAGGAAACCGACGCCCGCATCGCCAATGCGGCGCCGGCTCCGGCGGAAGGCACGGGCACGGGCACGGGCGGCCCGATCGCGGATGCCCCGCCGCCGACCGCGAAAAAGCCCGCGACGCCCGTCGCGCCCGCGCCCGCTCCGGCAGCGGGCAAGGATCCGGCGCGCGCGAAGCTTGTCGCCGCGGTGCAGAAGCCGAGCACCGGTCAGGCGGATGAGGACGAATATATCTACGGCTATCGCCTGTGGCAGGCGAAGCTCTATCCGGAAGCCGCGGCTCAGCTCAAGAAAGTGGTGACGGACTATCCGCGCTCGCGCCGCGCCAGCTATGCGCAGAACTTGCTCGGCCGCTCCTATCTCGACGACGGCAAGCCCAGCCTCGCGTCGATCGCCTTTTACGACAATTACAAGAAGATGCCCGACGGCGAACGCGCGCCGGAAAGCCTCTATTATCTTGGCCAGTCGCTGATGAAGCTCAACAAGCCCGCCGACGCCTGCAAGGTCTATGGCGAGCTGACCGACGTCTACGGCACAAAGATCGACGGCGCGATGCAGGCCAACATCACGCGCGCGCGGGCAGCGGCGAAGTGCAAATAGGCTAACCGTCCGTCAGAGGACCGGAAACCGCACCGCGTCGTTCGATGACGAGCCTCGAATTTCTGGCGATCGCCCTGAGCAATCCGGCCAATAAGGAATTGCTTGGGCGATTGCCGCGCCTTGGACTGAGGGATTGTTATCTTACAGCCGGATGCCTGTTTCAGACGGTCTGGAACCATATGTCCGGCCATACGCCGGAATGGGGCATAAAAGACTACGATATATTCTATTTCGACGATCGCGATCTCTCCTGGGACGCGGAAGATCAGCTCATCCGTCGGATCGCCGAAGCGACGGCCGATCTGCCGATTACCGTCGAAACGAGGAATCAGGCCCGTGTGCATCTTTGGTATCGCCGGCGCTTCGGCAGTGATTATCCGCAACTCGGCTCCACACGCGCGGGCATCGATCTGTATCTCATTTCCTGCACCTGTATCGGAATCGATGTGCGGACCGGCGAGCTATACGCCCCGAACGGGCTGGACGATCTCCTGTCCGGCGTGTTGCTCATGAATCCCCGCAACCCGAAGCCCGATCTTTTCCGCAGTAAGGCCGAGAGTTATCAGCGGCGCTGGCCATGGCTGCGGATCGTGGACTGAAAGCCGGCGCCATCGCCGCCAATTGCGGCATGGCCCATCGCCCCGCGCCCTGATACCTTCCACGCCATGCCTTCCCCCGCCGATCTCGCCCGTTTCCACGCCGATCTCGATCGTATCGCGCCCGGGGCGGAGCGGCTTGCGATCGCCGTATCGGGCGGTCCGGACAGCATGGCGCTGCTCACGCTTGCGCACACCGTCCTGCCCGGCCGCATCGTGGCCGCCACGGTGGACCACCGCCTCCGCGCCTCATCGGCGGACGAAGCCGCGATGGTCGCGCGTTATTGCGCCACGCTCGGCGTGCCCCACGCCACCCTCGCGCCGGACGCGCCCATCGCGGGCGCCAGCATCCAGTCGCGCGCGCGAGAGGCGCGTTATGCGCTGCTGATCCGCTGGGCGCGCGAGCAGGAGGCGGAAGCCCTGTTCACCGCGCATCACGCCGACGATCAGGCCGAGACATTTCTGATGCGCGCCGCGCGTGGATCGGGCGTTGCCGGGCTGGCGGGGATACGCGCGCGGGCGACGATCAACGGCTTCCCCGTGCTCCGTCCCCTGCTCGGCTGGCGGCGCGCAGACCTGCGCCGCATCGCCACCGAATCCGGCGCTCCCTTCGTGGACGACCCCAGCAACGCCGATCTACGCCACGACCGCACGCATTTCCGCAGCCTCCTGGCCGACACGCCGGCGCTCCCGCCCCTCGCGCTCGCGCAATCCGCCGCGGCGCTGGCGGAGGTGGAGGCCGCGCTCGCCTTCGCCGCCGACCGGCTATGGGCCGAGCGCGCGCGTGGGGACGCGCCCCTGATCCTCGATACTCGCGGCCTGCCGCGCGAGCTGCTCCGCCGCCTCGCCCGCCGCGCGATCGGGGAGACGCGCGCGCGCCACGCCGTCACCGCCCCCGCATGGAGCGACGCTGCCAATATCGAGCCGTTGCTCGATTCGCTCGCCGCCGGAATCCGCGCCACGCAGGCGGGCGTGATGCTCACGCCACGCGCCTTTACATGGCGGGTCGAGAAGGCTCCGCCACGCCGATCAAACTGATCGACGCTGTTCCATTGCCATTAACCTCCCATCGCCTACATTAGGCGACGAAAGGTAGCGCATGATCGACAAGGACAAGCAGCCCGGCCCCGACAATAATGGCGGCGGCCCGAATCCATGGATGAAGAGCCTGCTGATCTGGGTCGGCATCCTGCTCGCGCTGGCGCTTGTCGTCACGATGTTCGACAGCAAGACGCCTGTCGCCCAGGGCAACACGATCGCCTATTCGGCCTTCCTCGACAAGGTCGATCAGGGCAGCGTGAAGGATGTGAACGTCAGCCGTGACCTCATCACGGGCACGCTGAAGTCCGGCGACAAGTTCCGCACCTATCCCGTGTCCGATCCGCAACTCACCGATCGGCTGCGCAAGGCAAGCGTCGCGATTTCCGGCAAGCCGGAGGATTCGCCCTCGATCTGGCAATATATCCTGGTGCAGGCGCTGCCGTTCCTGCTGTTCCTCGGCATCGCCTTCCTGGTGATGCGCCAGATGCAGAAGGGCGGCGGATCGGGCGCGATGGGCTTCGGCAAGAGCCGCGCGCGGATGCTGACGCAGAAGGAAGGCAAGGTGACGTTCGACGACGTCGCCGGCATCGACGAGGCGCGCGAGGAGCTTCAGGAGATCGTGGAATTCCTGAAGGACCCGTCCAAGTTCGCGCGGCTGGGCGGCAAGATCCCGAAGGGCGCGCTGCTGGTCGGCTCGCCCGGCACCGGCAAGACCCTGCTCGCCCGCGCCATCGCGGGCGAGGCGGGCGTGCCATTCTTCACCATCTCCGGCTCGGACTTCGTGGAGATGTTCGTCGGCGTCGGCGCAAGCCGCGTGCGCGACATGTTCGAGCAGGCGAAGAAGTCCGCCCCCTGCATCGTCTTCATCGACGAGATCGACGCGGTGGGCCGCCATCGCGGCGCCGGGCTCGGCAACGGCAATGACGAGCGCGAGCAGACGCTGAACCAGCTCCTCGTCGAGATGGACGGGTTCGAGGCGAACGAGGGCATCATCATCATCGCCGCGACCAACCGGCCGGACGTGCTCGATCCCGCCCTGCTGCGGCCGGGCCGCTTCGACCGGCAGGTGGTCGTGCCGCGCCCGGATATCGAGGGGCGCGTGAAGATCCTCGAAGTCCATATGAAGAAGGTGCCGCTGGCTCCCGATGTGGACAGCCGCGTCATCGCGCGCGGCACGCCCGGCTTCTCCGGCGCGGACCTCGCCAATCTGGTCAACGAGGCTGCGCTGACGGCCGCGCGCAAGGGCAAGCGCCTCGTCGCCATGGCGGAGTTCGAGGAAGCCAAGGACAAGGTGATGATGGGCGCGGAGCGCCGCTCCATGGTGATGACCGAGGATGAGAAGCGCATGACCGCCTATCATGAGGCGGGCCATGCCATCGTCGCGCTGCACGAGCCGGCTTCCGACCCGATCCACAAGGCGACGATCATCCCGCGCGGCCGCGCGCTGGGCATGGTGATGCGCCTGCCGGAGCGGGACAGCTACAGCTATCACCGCGACAAGATGTATGCGAACCTCGCCGTCTCGATGGGCGGGCGCGTGGCGGAGGAAGTGATCTTCGGCTACGACAAGGTATCTTCCGGCGCATCGGGCGACATCCAGTATGCGACGGGCCTCGCGCGCGACATGGTCACCAAATGGGGCATGTCGGACAAGGTCGGCCCGGTGGAATATTCGCAGCCGGAGGGTGAGAGCTTCCTCGGCTATTCCTCCTCGCAGCCCGTCCGCATGTCGAACCAGACGCAGCAGCTCATCGACGATGAGATCCGCTCGATCGTGGAAGGCGGCCTCGCCCGCGCCAAGCAGGTGCTGAGCGAGCATATCGACCAGCTCCACCTGCTGGCCGGCGCGCTGCTGGAATATGAAACGCTGACCGGCGAGGAGATCAAGAAGCTGATCGCCGGTGAGGAGATCGGCCGCATCGACAACGGCCCGAAATCCGCGCCCGTCCGCGCGGCGGGCACATCGATCCCCAAGACGCGGCGGCCTTCCGGGCCGTTCGGGAATCCTTCGCCCGCCGGGGCGTGACGCAGCGGGTCGAGACTCGATAGATGAAGGAAGCTCCGGCCGTTGCGCCGGGGCTTCCTTTTTGCGCGTGAGCGGCGGCGTCACCAATTCTCAACCTGTCGCCGTCAATGTCATGCCATGGCGAACGACGAATGCCCGGCGTGGCCGCTATGGATATGGTTCGCCCTCGGCGCGATGGCGCTGGTCGACCTGTGCTGGCTGGCTTTGACGCCGATGTCGCTGGACCCGCGGGACATGCCGACGCTGGCTGAAACGTGCGCCGCCTTCGCCCTGCTGCTCGCCCTCGCCTACTGCCGACGGGATCGGCCGATGCTGTTCATGCTGCTGAGCGGCGCTGCGATCTCGCTCGCTGCATGGCCGCTGTTGCGGATTCTCAACCATCTCACCATGTCCATCCCTTTCCCGCTGGCCGACGCGCGACTGGCCGCTCTGGATGCGGCGATCGGGTTCGACTGGCTCGCCTATGCCCGCTGGATGGATGCGCATCCGGCACTGCTGGGCTTGACCGACCTGACCTATCAGAGCCTCAGTTACTATTCCTGTGCGGCTTTCCTGCTGCTGCTCATCGTGCGCGGCCCGGCGCGCGCGCGTGAGTTCGTGCTGCTGTTCCTGTCGGCCGCGATCCTCTCCATCGTGATCGGGATTTTGCTGCCGGCACGCGGCGCCATGCTGTTCCACGCGCCTGACGCCGCGTTGTTTCAACACATCGTCCCGGCGAGAACGGGCAATTATTTCTGGCCAGCACTCAATTCCTTGAGGTCCGACTCCAACCATATGCTCGAACTCGGGAACCTGCCGGGGCTGGTGGCGATCCCGTCCTTCCATACCGCGATGGGGGTTATCATGATCTGCTGTTCGCGCGGCGGGCCACGGCTGTTCCTGCCATCGCTGACCCTCAACCTGCTGATGATCGCCGGCACCCCGGTATGGGGCGGGCATTATGCGGTCGACATCCTCGCGGGCGCGGGGCTGGCGCTGGCGCTCGTGGCCATTCTCCAGTGGCGGAACCAAAGACAGGCCCGGCGCGGATATGCGCGCGGCGGTGTTCTCGCTCCGGCCTGAGCAAGGCAAAGGGAGGGGACGCGCAATCGCGCGCCCTCTCCCGCCCCCTTATCAATAGCGGCTCAATTCCACCGGAAGCTTGCGATAGCCGTGGACGAAGCAGGCGGAGACGCGTTCCGGCGCGCCCGTGACGTTCACGCGCATCCGGCGCTTCGCCATTTCCTCGAGCAGGATGCCGACCTGCAATTCCGCCAGCCGCGCGCCGACGCAGCGGTGGATGCCGTGGCCGAACGCCAGATGCCGACGCGCATTGGCGCGATCGACCACGATGTCGTTCGCGTCGTCGCCGAACACGGTTTCGTCGCGATTGGCGGAGATATACCACATCGCCAGCTTGTCGCCGGCCTTGATCTGCTGCCCCATCAGTTCCGTATCGGCGGTCGCCGTGCGGCGCATGTGGGCGAGCGGGGTCTGCCAGCGGATGATCTCGCTCACCGTATTGGGGATCAGCGACGGATCGGCCTCCAGCTTCGCGCGCTGATCCGGAAACTTGTCGAGGCCGTAGGCGACCGCCGACATGGTGTTGCGCGTCGTGTCGTTGCCGCCGACGATCAGCAGGATCAGGTTTCCGAGGAACTCGTGATGATCCATGTGGCTCATCGCGTCGGAATGGATCATCATGCTGATGAGGTCCGGCGTCTGCGGCTTGCCGACCTTCTGGTTCCAGAGATTCTGGAAGTAGGCGCCGCATTCATACATATATTCGAGGCGTTTCTGGCGAAGCTCCTCATTCTTCACGATCTCGATATCGCCGGCCCAGTCGGACCAGAAGGTGAGCTTGCGCCGATCCTCCCACGGGAAGTCGAACAGGATCGCCAACATCTGCGTGGTCAGCTCGATCGAGACCGTGTCGACCCAGTCGAACGTCTCGCCATAAGGCAGCGCGTCCAGTATCTCGGCGGTGCGGCGGCGGATGTCCTCGGACATGCGCACCATCTCGGAAGGCGTGAAGGCCGGGGAGACGGTGCGGCGCTGCGCGGTGTGGATCGGGCGGTCGCGCGCGATGAACATCGGCATCTTCACGTCCGAGTCGTCGGCCGCATCCGCCAGCGTGATCCCGCCCGCTTCGGAGGAATAGAGATCGGGCAGCGACTCGACCTCGACGATCGGCTTGTAGGTCGAAACCGACCAGTAAGGCCCGTAATCGGAATGCTCGACCTTATGGACCGGCGCGGTGGCGCGCAATTTCGCGAAGGGCTCCTGCCAGATATCGTCGCGATAAAGCTCCGCGCGGCTCACGTCCAGCGGATCGACCGGACAGGTTTCGAGCGCGTCTTTCGCCAGCGTGGCCATATCTATCTCCTCATCCTGGCGGGAGGAGAGCGCTAGCTGACACAAATGTCAATAGGCAGCGCGATCGCCTCGGGCGAACAGCTTCCGCCATGCGCTGACCGGACTACCGGACTGGAGCACGCCGCGCCGGAACAGCCGCGCACCGGCCGTCACGAAGATCGCGACCCAGAAGGCCTGCCAGGCGAGCGCGAGCAGATGCGGCCAGAGCGCCGGATCATTGGCCGCCCGCCCCGCCATCGCGAAGGGGGAAGAGAGCGGGAATATCTCGGCGACCGTCGCAACCCACGTCCCCGGATGCGCGGCGGCGGATGAGGCCAGGCCGAACATCGCCACCTGCACGATGGTGATCGGCAGCGACAGCATCTGGATCTCCCGCATCGTCGAAGCCTGCGCGCCGACGCCGAGGAACACCGAGCCGAGCAGCAGATAAGCCATCGCGAAATAGGCCGCGAACAGCAGGGCGAACGCTCCCATCCCCACGGCCGGCGCCATCGCCTCCAGCCCCACGCCGGGGAAAAGCGTGCCGATCCGGCTCAGCACCGCGCCCCAGAAGGTGACGAACAGCACCGCCACGCCGAACATCCCGAGCAGCTTGCCGAGGAACACGCTTTCCAGCGGAACGGCGGCCGCCAGCACCTCGATCACCTTGTTGTTCCGTTCCTCCGCCATCGTGCCGACCACCTGGCCGGAAAGGAACAGGGTGAGGAAGAACAGGCCGAACACCGCCATGAAGGCGGAGGCGCCGCGTCCGCCGTTACCCGGTCGGCTGCCATGCGCGATCGTCTCGATGCGCGGGATCGAGCGGGCGGACGGCGCGCGGGCCGCCTTCACCGCATGATCGGCGAGCGCGACGAGATAGGCGGCCTCCTGCCTGCCGTCCTCCGCGCGCAGGATATGCGGGCGGTCGAGCGCTCCGGTCAGCACCGCCGCCACGTCCACGCCGGGAGCGCGGAGTGCGGAGCGGGTCTGCGCGCGCACGTCCCCGCCCGCGATGCGCAGCTCCAGCGGAGGTGGCGCCGCATCGTGCGGAAAGATCGGACGGAGCGCCGCGTCGGCCGCGCGCAATTGCGCCCCTTCCGCCGGGGAGACGATCGCCACCAGCCTCGCGCTCGCGCCGGACGAGATGCTCGCGGCCCCCAGGCCGCCGATCGCGCCGAACGATCCCATGATGACCGGCGCGAACAGGAACAGCAGGAAGATGGGCGTGAACACCGTGGCCACGAAATCACGCCGGGCGATCGTCAGCGCCTGCCGCAGCGAACGGGGAAGCGCGCTCATGCCGCTTCCCCCTTCCCATCCGTCGCCTGCCCGACGATGCGGACGAACGCCTCGTGCAGCCCCGGCCGCTCGATCGACAGGCCGGAAATGCCGTACCCCGCGTCGATCAGCCGCTTGAGCAGCCCCTCTATCCCCTCGCGCGGAAGCTCGAAACGCCATCCCTCGCCCGTCTCGGCGGCATCATGCGGCAGCAGCGCGCGGATCGCGGGATCGGCGACATGCGGCACATAATGCACCTGCTGCGGCAACAATGCGCGCGCGTCCTCCACCGTCCCTTCGAAGCGCCGCTTGCCTTGCGCGATGATCGCCAGCCGGTCGCACAAACGCTGCGCATGGGCCATGACATGGGTGGAGAAAAGCACCGTGGCCCCGCGATCGCGCTGGGCGAGGATCAGCGCCTCCAGCCGCTCCTGATTGACCGGATCGAGGCCGGAGAAAGGCTCATCCAGCACCAGCAGCTCCGGCCGGTGAACGACGGAGCCGAGCAACTGCACGAATTGCGCCATGCCCTTCGAAAGCTTGCGGATCTTCTCGCCGGCGGCATGGCCCAGGCCATTCTCCTCCAGCAGCACGTCGGCCCGCGCGCGTCCTTCGGCCCAGGGGAGGCCGCGCAACGCGCCCATGAAGGCGATCGCCTCGCGCGCCTTCATCGCCGGGTAGAGGCCGCGCTCCTCCGGCAGATAGCCGACCAGGTCGCTCGCCGCGCGCGGATGGTCGCGGCCGAGCAGGGTGCGCCTCCCCTCATCCGGCTCGATGATGCCGAGCAGCATCCGCAACGTCGTCGTCTTGCCCGCGCCGTTCGGTCCGAGCACGCCATAGATCAGGCCGCGCGGCACCGTCAGGTCGAGGCCGTCCACCACGCACCGTCCGCCGAAGCGTTTTACCAGGCCGTTTGCGGTGATCGCCGGATTGTCGCTCATGCCATCTTCCGTTTGTGCTAGCGGATATCGGGTGGAAGTAAACAAGTCCCTCGAATCCCGTCTGAAGGCGAAGGCGGCCGAGCTTGGTTTCGCGGCGTGCGGCGTCGCGCGCGCCGATTCCACGCCGCTGGCGGCGGAGCGGCTGCGCGCATG
>JAYRJH010000095.1:0-9332 GCA_041906415.1 Sphingomonas sp.
GGAGGAAGGATCGCACCACGTCGTCCACGATCTCCTCCGGGTGGGTGCGATCCTGCGCCACCACCACCCAGCCGCGCGCGCCGCCCGGCAGCGTGACCGGCCGGGTCAGCACGTCATAGCGGCCCCATGTGACGAAGGTGCGCACCTTTCCGTGCGGCAGGTCGGCAGGGTCGAACGGCGTGAGGCCCGGCTGCGCCCTGAGCGCGGCGCCCTGAGCGTCGAACAGCGCGAAGAAGCGGTTGCCGCGATCGCGCGGGTTTTCCGGCTCGCTTCCCATGGCGCCATGGGCGAAGGCGGTCGCTTCCCGCTCCAGCCGGGCGGCGACGAAGGAATCGGCGGTGTCGTGCAGCATCCGCGACAGGAGCAGGGGCAGGGCCACCGCCACCATCACCATGATCGCGACCTGGCCCGCGAGCAATTTTCCGAACAGGGAGCGGGGCAGGCGCGGCATCATGCGGGGGATAGCATATATCCGATGCCGCGCACCGTCTGGACGCTGACGCCCGCGCCTTCCTCCAGCTTGCGGCGCACGCGATGGACATAGACGTCCACCGCGTTGGAGCCGAGCGATTCGCCCGCGCCGAACAACTGATCGGCCAGCACGCGCTTCGGCACGACATGGCCGGCGCGGCGCATCAACAATTCCAGCAGCTCGATCTCGCGCACGGAAAGGTGGAGCGGCAGGCCGGCGACGCGGACCTCGCGCGTGGAGATGTCCAGCGTGACGTTGCCGGCGCGCAGCACATCCTCCACATAGCCGCCCTGCCGCCGCAGCACGGCGGAAAGCCGCGCGTGCAGCTCCGCGAACAGGAAGGGCTTCACCAGATAGTCGTCCGCGCCGCTTTCCAGCCCCAGCACGCGCATCTCGCCCGCGCCGCGCGCGCTCAGCACGATCACCGGCACGCGGCACCGCTGCGCGCGCATCCGGCGCAGCAGCGACAGCCCGTCCTCGTCCGGCAGGCCGAGATCGAGGATGACGGCGGCGTAATCGGTGGTGGAGACAAGCTGCTCCGCATCGTGCGCGGTGCCGGCCATGTCGCAGCGTATGTCGCGTCGCTGGAAGGCAGAGGCCATCGCCTCCGCCAGCTCGGCATTGTCCTCGACGATCAGCAGGCGCATGGCGTGTTCCCCTTGCCTAGAGCCACAGGAGCGACACCGCCCCAAGCAGCAGCAATTGCGCGGCGAGGAACAGGCGGTCGGCGATATTCTCCCACCAGTCCGGCCCGCCCCGGATCGACTGGTAGGAGAAGAAGCAGCTCGCCGTCAGCAGCACCGCCGCGCCCAGCGCCGCCTCGTCCGCGAAGGATTTGTCGGCATAGGATGTCAGCCGCAGGCCGGTGATGATGACGAACGTCACGCCCAGCAGGTTCGACGCGCCGTTCAGGATATGGTGGCTCTTGGGCGCGGGATCGGCGGGCGGGCGGGCATCCGGGTACGCCCGCCCGCCCGGCCCTTCGAAGGGATCGGGCGAGCGCATCGGGCGCGTTTCAGTGCGGCGCGAAGGTGGCGTTGAGGTTGCCGCCGCCGGGCAGCTGGCACTGGCCCTCCCCGCCGCCGCCCATGCCCATGGACGGGCGTATCAGGGTGAAGCGGCAGCGCATCCGGCCGTCCGGCCCCGAAAGGTTGGCGAGCACCTTGCCGGAATAATGCGTCACGAACTCCTGCGACGGGCCCCAATAGCCCCAGCCGGGACCCCAACCGCCCCAGCCGCCCCCACCCCCCCCGCCCCGCCGGCCCCAGCCGCCATATGGGCCGATCGGCCCCCAGCCAGCCCAGAGCGGGCCGAGATCGTCGACGCGGGTTTCCTGCGTGATCTGGAAGAAGGTGCCGACATAATTCTGACCGTTCGAAAGCTGCGCGGTCATCTCGCCGGTGCGTGCGCCTTGCGACTTCCAGTTGAACGTGGCGGTCAGCCCCGATGCGCCCGAATCGCCCACGCCGGTGCCCGTGGTGGTGCATCCGGCGAGCGCCCCCGCCGCGACCAGCGCGATCAGGGGGAGGGCGGATTTCGTGGAAATCTTGGTCATCGCGATCACTCCTGCAACCCCGGTGACGCAACTATCGCGTCATCGTCCTTCCTGTCGCACAGGGATGCTGACGCGCGCCTTACGCCCCTCCCGTTTTCGCCCCGGTTTCCATTGCCACGATCGCCCATGCGGCCTACGGGCGCGGACTCGAAATCACAGGAGACTTGCCTGATGCGCCCCAGCGGCCGCGCCCCGGATCAGATGCGTGCGATCACGATCGAACCCCGCTTCACCCGCCATGCCGAAGGCTCTGTGCTGATCGGCTTCGGCGACACGAAGGTGATCGTCACCGCCAGCGTGGAGGAGCGTGTGCCTCCCTTCCTGCGCGGCAAGGGGCAGGGCTGGGTGACGGCGGAATATGGCATGCTCCCCCGCGCCACCCACACGCGCGGCAGCCGCGAGGCGGCGAAGGGCAAGCAATCCGGCCGCACGCAGGAGATCCAGCGGTTGATCGGCCGCTCCCTGCGCGCCGTCACGGACCTGTCGGCGCTGGGCGAGCGGCAGATCACGCTGGATTGCGACGTGATCCAGGCGGACGGCGGCACGCGCACCGCCTCCATCTCCGGCGCATGGGTGGCGTTGCGGCTGGCGGTCAACGGGCTGCTCGCGGCCGGCAAGCTGACGAGCGACCCGATCGGGCAGAAGGTGGCGGCGGTGAGCTGCGGCATCTGGCAGGGCAATCCGGTGCTCGACCTCGATTACGACGAGGATTCGAACGCCGACGCCGACGCCAATTTCGTCCTGCTCGAAAACGGCCATATCGCCGAGGCGCAGGCCACCGCCGAGCACGCCACCTATGACGAGGAGGCGCTGCTGCGCCTGCTCCGCCTCGCGCGGATCGGTTGCGCGGAGATCTTCGCGGCGCAGGCGAAGGCGGTCGCATGAGCGGGGAGGGCGATCGGCCGCAGGCGATCCGCAAGCTCGCTCCCGGCAAGCTGGTGATCGCCAGCCACAACCCCGGCAAGGTGCGCGAAATCGCGGAGCTGCTCGAAGGCCATGGGCTGGAGGTGGTCTCGGCCGCCGCGCTCGACCTGCCGGAGCCGGAGGAGACCGGCACCACCTTCGTCGCCAATGCCGAGCTGAAGGCGCAGGCGGCCGCCGATCTTTCCGGCCTGCCCGCGCTCGCCGACGATTCGGGGCTGTGCGTGGAGGCGCTGAACGGCGATCCGGGCATCTTCTCCGCGCGCTGGGCGGGGGAGACGAAGGATTTCGGCGCGGCGATGCGGCTGGTCGAGGACAAGCTGGCCGCCATCGACGACGCCCCGCGCGACGCGCATTTCGTCTGCGCGCTGGCGCTGGCCTGGCCCGATGGCCATGTCGAATGGTTCGAGGGCCGCGTGGACGGCACGCTCGTCTGGCCGCCGCGCGGTGACAAGGGCTTCGGCTACGACCCCGTATTCCTCGCGCAGGGCGAAACGGAGACGTTCGGCGAGATGGACCAGGCGCGCAAGCACGCGATCAGCCACCGCGCCGATGCTTTCCGGCAATTGGTGAAGGCGGTGTTCTGACTCGCCAAAAGCCCCTCCCCGTTCAAGGGAGGGGCCTTTCGGATCAGAACCGCACGCCCACGCCTGCGCCGATCACCAGCGGATCGATCTTCAGGTGCACGCGCTCCTGTCCCAGCGCGGTGGTGTTCAGATAGGCGTTCGTCTTGATCCCGATATATTTGATGTCGAAATTGACGAACATCCGTTTCGTCACGTCCACGTCCACGCCGGCCTGCGCGGCCCAGCCGAAGCTGTCGCTCATGCCGACATGCGTCTTGCCGACGGCGGCCTGAAGCCCGTCGGACGGCTTGCTGTTCCAGAAGATCGTGTAGTTGATCCCCGCGCCCAGATAGGGGCGGATCGTGCCCCTCGGGTTGAAGTGATATTGCGCCGTCAGCGTCGGCGGCAGCACCCAAGTGGTGGCGAGCTTGCCGATGCTGCCGGTCGTGCCGCTGGTGCCGGACGCGGTATGCTTGGTGGTCGAGGCTATCAGCTCGAAGCCGATATTGTCGGTCGCCATATAGGTGACGTCCACTTCGGGCATCACCGCGTCGTTCAGCTTCACGCGCTCACCGGGGAAGGTGGGGTTGATGCCGCCCGACTTCTCGTTCGGCGTGACGACGATCGCGCGCAGCCGCACCAGCACGTCGCCGGCCGCGATCCCCGTGCGTTCCTCCTGCGCCATGGCGGGGGTGGCGAGAATCGCGCCCGCGGCGACCAGCCCCAGACCGATGATTCCCTTCATTTCTACAACTCCCTTCTCGACTTTGCTGGGAGCCGTGTGGAACCGGGGAGGGAGCTTCACCTTGCGCCGCGTCAAGCCGTGGCTTGATGCTTGTCAAACGTTGCGCGGGAGCAACAATGAGGCGTCGCCATAGGAATAGAAACGATATCCGCTCGCGATCGCATGGGCATAAGCGGCCTGCATCGTGTCGATCCCCATCAGCGCGGATACGAGCATGAACAGGGTGGAGCGCGGCAGGTGGAAATTCGTCACCAGCCCGTCGATCCCCCGGAAGCGATAGCCGGGCGTGATGAAGATCGCGGTATCGCCCTCGAACGGGCGGATCAGGCCGTCAGCTCCCGCCGCGCTCTCGATCAGCCGCAGCGAGGTGGTGCCGACCGCGATCACCCGCCCGCCGGCCGCGCGGGTGGCGTTCAGCCGGTCCGCCGTGGCCTGATCGATCCGCCCCCATTCGGCGTGCATGACATGGTCGTCGGTGTCGTCCGCCTTCACCGGCAGGAAGGTGCCCGCGCCGACATGCAGCGTCAGCGTCGTATGGCCGATGCCGGCCGCCTCCAGCGCGGCGATCAGCGCGGGCGTGAAGTGGAGCGCGGCGGTTGGGGCGGCGACCGCGCCGGCCTCGCGCGCGAACATCGTCTGGTAATCGTCCGCGTCGCGCGCGTCGGTCGGGCGTTTCGCGGCGATATAGGGGGGAAGCGGCATCCGTCCGGCGCGTTCGAGCAGCAGCTCCACCGGCTCGTCGCCGAGGAAATCGAGCGCGATGCTCCCGTCCTCGCCACGATCGCCCGCCATCGCCAGCACGCCCGCGCCGAAATCAATCGTGTCGCCGTCGCGCACGCGCCGGGCATTGCGCACGAAGGCGCGCCAGCGGCGCGGGCCTTCGCGCTTGTGGAGCGTCGCCCCGATCCGCGCGGTGCCGCGCGTGCCTTCGAGTTGGGCGGGGATGACGCGGGTGTCGTTGAACACCAGGAGATCGCCCGCGCGCAATTCACCCGGCAGATCGGCGACGGTGCGGTCCCGCATCCCGGAGCCATGCAGCACCAGCATCCGCGCGGATTCGCGTGGGGCGGCGGGTCGCAGCGCGATCCGCTCCGGCGGGAGCGTGAAATCGAACAGGTCGACGTTCATCGGCGAAAGGCCCGCGCAGGCGCCCTGTTCCGCGCGTCAGGGCTTCTTCGGCTTGGCCGGAGCCTTGGCGGGCGCAGTCGCGGGCTTGGCGCCGGGCAGAGACACGGGGCCGAGCAGCTTCGCCGCATCCGCCGCCGCATCGGGCGCGGGCGGCTGATAGGCCGGGGGATTGTCGCTGGCGATATAGGCGTGGAGGATGCGCGTCGGATGCGCGGGCGGCTCCCCGCGCTCGATCGCGTCGACATATTGCATCCCGTCGATCACGCGGCCGAAGACGGTATATTTGTGATCGAGCGCCAGCTTCGGCTGGAAGACGATGTAGAACTGGCTGTTCGCGCTGTCCTCGGACTGCGCGCGCGCCGCCGCCACCGCGCCACGGACATGGGGGAGGTAGTTGAACTCCGCCTTGATGTCCGGCAGCGAGGATCCGCCGGTGCCGTCGCCCTTGGGATCGCCGCCCTGCGCCATGAAGCCGTCGATCACGCGGTGGAAAATGAGGCCGTCGTAGAAATGACTGCGGGTCAGCGTCTTGATCCGCTCCACCGTCAGCGGCGCGGCGTCGGGGCGCAACAGGATCGTCACGCGCCCGCCGTCGGAGAGGTCCAGCAGCCACTGGTTGGTCTTGTCGGTCAGCGCCGGGCCGGCCGTGCGCACGGCCGGTGCCTCGGTGGCGACCACCGTGTCCTTCTTTTGCTTCTTGGCGAGGGCCGGGGTGGCCCCCAGCGCGCCGATGATCGCCAACACAGTGAAGAAACGCATCGATCCGACTTTCAAACCCACTTGCGAGGTGGCTCTAGAGCATAGCGCCGCTTGCGCCAAACTGAACCTTCACCCGCCCCGCCGGCCGAGCACCTGCACCCGCGCCATCACCTCATCGCGCACGGCGGAGGTGACGAACTTGTGGATATCGCCGCCGAAAATGGCGATTTCCTTCACCAGCCGGGAGGCGATCGGCTGCAATGCCACATCGGCCATCAGGAAGACCGTCTCGATCCGGTCGTTCAACTGCTGGTTCATCCCCGCCATCTGATATTCATATTCGAAATCGGAAACCGCGCGCAGGCCGCGCACGATGATCCGCGCATTCTCGCGCTCGGCGAAGTCCATCAGCAGCGAATCGAAGCTGACCACCCGGATATCCGCATCGATCGCCGCCACCTCGCGCTCCACGATCGCGATGCGCTCGGGCAGCGAGAACATCGGCGACTTGGAGGGGTTGGTGGTCACGCCCACCACCAGCCGGTCCACCAGCTTCGCGCCGCGCCGGATGATATCCATATGGCCGAGCGTGATCGGATCGAACGTGCCGGGGTATACGCCGATACGAATGGTCATGGCTCAACGATCCCTTTCCAGCACGAATCGCGCGATATCGCGCAGCAGATCGGCCTCGCGGCCGTAATGGTGCAGATGCGCGATCGCCTGATCGATCAGCAGGCGGCTGCGCTCGCGCGCCGGCTCCACTCCAAGCAGCGAGACGAAGGTTTCCTTGCCGGCGTCGGCATCCTTGCGCAGCTTCTTGCCCATCGCGGCCTCGTCGCCCTCCACGTCGAGCAGGTCGTCGACGATCTGGAAGGCCAGCCCGATATCGCGGGCATAGCCGCGCAGGCCCGTGCGGCCCTCCGGCGGCACGCGGCCCAGGATCGCGCCCGCCTCCACCGATGCGGCGATCAGCGCGCCGGTCTTCAGCGCCTGCAGCCGGCCGACCATCGCGAGGTCGAAGCTGGAACGCTCCGCCTCGATATCGATCGCCTGCCCGCCGACCATCCCGGCCGCGCCCACCGCCCGGGCGAGATCGAGCGTCAACTCCGCGCGGACGAAGGGGTCGGGGTGCGTCGCGGGATCTGAGAGGATCTCGAACGCCAGCGCCTGGAGCGCGTCTCCGGCCAAGATCGCGGTCGCCTCGTCGAACGCCTTGTGGACGGTCGGCTTGCCGCGGCGCATGTCGTCGTCGTCCATCGCGGGCAGGTCGTCATGCACCAGCGAATAGACGTGGATCGCCTCGATCGCGGTGCCGACGCGCGCCACCGCCTCGGGCGCGCAGCCGAAGATGCGCGCCGTGGCGTGGACCAGCAGCGGCCTGAGCCTCTTTCCCCCGCCGATCGCGGCGTGGCGCATCGCGCGATACAGGTCCGCGCGCGGATCGTCGGGAATGGCGAGGAAGCGATCGAAACAGGCGTCGATCGTGCGCGCGGTTTCGGCCAGCGCGGATTCGAGTGCCGGGGCAAGGCTCATTGCGCGGCGAAGGGCGTGGTGGTGACGCGGCCTTCGGCATCGACGCGGATCGCCTCGATCCGCGCCTGCGCCGCGTCCAGCCGCTCGGCGCAGCGCGCGCGGAGCGCATTGCCGCGCTCATAGAGGTCGATCGCCTCGGCGAGCGGGGTCTCACCGGATTCGAGCCGGTGGACGATCGCCTCCAGTTCGCGCAGCGCGGCCTCGAACGAGAGGGTTTCGATCGCTTGCAGATCAGGTGCGGACGCCATGCGCCCGGCTATGCGGCACAGGCCGGGTAGGGGTCAAGCACGGGCGGCGAATGGCGGACACGATCGCGCCCGGCCGTCTTGGCGGCGAACAGCGCCTGATCGGCGTTGCGATAGAGCCGCTTCCAGTCCTGCTCGTCCGCGATCCTTCCCGCACAGGTGCCGAGCGAGACCGTGACGGCCATGTCGAACGGCATCCGCTCCCCGCGCACGCGCGACAGCACCTCCGCCGCCAGCTCCGGCTCCTCGCTCCAGCCCGGCACGAGCAGCGCGAATTCCTCGCCGCCCAGCCGCGCGACCAGCGCGTCCGGCGGGGCCGCCGTGCGCAGGGCGCGGGCGATGATCCGCAGCACCTCGTCGCCGCCGTCGTGGCCCAGCGCCTCGTTGACCGACTTGAAATGGTCGATATCCGCCAGCACCAGGAGGTGCGGCTGCTCCCGCCCGATCGCCGCGCGCAGGAAGCCGCGGCGGTTGAGCAGGCCGGTCAGCGGATCGGCATCCGCCAGCATCTGCGCGTCGTCCCGCTCCGTGGCGATCAGGCGGAAGCGATAGGCGATCGCCATGCTGGAAAGCACCGCCTCCAGCGCCATTGCCAGGATCGTCGAATTGTCGAGCAGGAAGTTCCAGCGCACGAGGTGCAGGTTCTCCGCCACGCGCATCCCCGCGAACATCACCGGCGCCGCCCAGCAGACGGAGAACAGCCACAGGTAATTGCTCCGCTTCCGCCACGCCGCCCACAGGATGACGGGCACGAAGACGACCAGCAGCAGGAAGCTGATCGCATAGATGTGGTCGAGCAGCCCGATATGCCATGGCGCCAGCCCGATCACCCCCAGGGGGGCCGCGAGCAGGACGATCATCACGAGATCGGCCGCGCGGTCTATCCAGCCCTCGAACACCTGTCGTTCGAAGAAGCTCCGCGCGAAGGCCAGCCCGCTGGCGGCGGAGATGGAGAGCATCGCATAGTTGATGCGCAGCCGGTCGTTGTTCTCCAGCCACGGGAACACCCATGCCATCGCGCCGGATGAGGAGAAGGTGTAGAGCAGCAGCCCCGTCACCATCATGCAATAAGCGAGCTGGAAATTGTGCCGGAGCGCCGCCCAGAGCGCGAGATTGTAGATCAGCAGCGCGATGCACAGCCCCGCGAACGCGCTGTAGAGCGAGCCGAGGATCAGGTCGGACCGCGCGCTGTGGCGCCAGGTCGACAGATGCGCGCCGACGACGATTCCGCGCAGATTGGCCGCGCCTTCGACATGCCACAGCAATCGGATCGCGGGGGCCTCGCGCCGGGGGATGGCGCGTTCGAAGGTCGCGCCCAGCCGGACGGCATGGGTCGCCTCATGGCCGTCCATCCTCCGGCTGGCGATCGCGCCGTCGGCGTAGAGGACGTAGAGGGTGGCGGCGTCCTGCCACACGCTCGCCGTGCGGACGAGCGGCGCGTGGGAGGTGAAGGGCGATGAGCGGA
>JAYRJH010000096.1:0-9317 GCA_041906415.1 Sphingomonas sp.
GAACGCGCCGACGCCGGTCAGCGCGCGCGAGATGATGAGCTTCTGGATCTCGGTCGTGCCGTCGGGGATCGGGCAGATGATCGCCTCCCGCACCAGCCGCTCGACGATGAACTCGCGCGTCACGCCGTTGCCGCCGTGGATCTGGAGCGCGTCGCGGGTCACGCCGATCGCCATTTCGGTCGCATACCATTTGGCCATGGCGCATTCGGTTTCCGCACGGACGCCGGCATCGACCAGCGAGATCGCGCGGTGCGTCAGCAGCCGCGCGGCGTCGATCTGCGTCGCCATGGTGGCGAGCTTCTCGGCGATGAGCTGATGCCCGGCGATCTTGCGGCCATGCTGCGTGCGCTCCTTCGCGTAGGCGATCGCCTCGTCCAGCGCGCGACGGGCGATGCCGATGCTCCACATCGCCATGTGGCAGCGCGCGATCTCGAACACCTTCAGCGTGTTGCGCAGCCCGTCGCCGGGCTGGCCCAGCATGTTGCCGACCGGCACGCGGCAGTCGGTGAGGAAGATCTGCGCGGTCGACTGGCCGTTCAGCGCCATCTTCTCGATGTCGCGCACCTCGTACGGGCTTTCGGCGCGGTCGATCAGGATATGGCTGATCTCGTTTTCGCCGGTGCGGCAGGTGCAGACGAGCACGTCCGAATAGGCGCCGTTGGTGATCCACGTCTTCTCGCCGTTGATGACCCAATGGTCGCCGTCGCGCACCGCGCGCGTCTTCACGGCCGCCACGTCCGAGCCGACATCGGGTTCGGAAATGCCCATCGAGACGAACAGCTCGCCCGCGATCAGGCCGGGCAGGTAGCGCCGCTGGAGTTCGGGCGAGGCGCTGCGCCGGATCAGCTCGGCACCGACCGCGTTGATGAAGCCCGGAATGGCGACGTCGAGCGAGGAATAGACGATTTCCTCGAAGATCATGAGATGCGTCAGCCACCCCATGTCGAGGCCGCCCCATTCCTCGTCGTGCGGCGCCGCGATGTGGCCGAACCGGGTCAGCTCGCCGGTCCATCGCCGCATCAGGTCGCGCGGGATGAAGCCGGGGCCATGCGCGCGGATCTCGGGTTCGAGCTTGTCGTCGAGGAAGCGGCGGACGCTCTCGACGGCCATCCGCTGTTCGTCACCGGGCAGGAAATCCATGCTCTTCGCTCCCTATCGGCCGAGGACGGTGACCGCGACCACGGCCTCCTCCACCCCCAGCACCCCGCCGCCGTTCTGCGCGACCGCGATCCGGGCGCCGTCCACCTGCCGCGCGCCCGCCTCGCCGCGCAATTGCGCGACCAGTTCGTAGATCTGGCCGAGGCCGGTCGCGCCGATCGGGTGGCCCTTGCATTCGAGGCCACCCGACGGGTTCACCGGAATGCGGCCGCCGATGACGGTATCGCCGCGCTCCGCCGCGACGCCGCCCTCGCCGGGTGGCACGAGGCCCAGCGCCTCGATCTCGATGATCTCGCCCATCGCGGTCGCGTCGTGCACTTCCGCGACATCGACATCCGCCGGATCGACCCCCGCCGCCGCATAGGCGCGCGTGGCGGCGAGCCGGGTGACGTGCCGGTCGTAATCATACGGGCTGCGTTCCGAGCTCGTCTGCAACACCGAGGCGAGGATGCGGATCGCCCGCCCGCCGGAAGCGGTCAGCTTGCGCAGCCCGGCGGCGTTGCAGATCACCGCGGCCGCCGCCCCGTCGCTGATCGGCGAGCACATCGGCAGCGTCAGCGGAAAGACGATCGGCGGCGCCGCCAGCACCGCCTCCACGGTGTAGGGTATCCGGTACTGCGCCAGCGGGTTGCTGACCGAATGCATGTGGTTCTTCGCGGAGACCGCCGCGATCTGCGCCTGCGTCGAGCCGTAGGTCTTCATGTGCGCGCGCGACATCGCGGCATAGATGTCCATGAAGACGCTGTAGGGCTGCGTCGATACCGATCCCTCCGGCACGGCGACGCCTTCTCCCATCGCCAGCAGGATATCGCGGTTGCGCGCCGTCTCATGCACGTCCCACGCGCCGTCGAACGCGCTGAACATCAGCGCCTTGTCGGGCGAGCACATCTTTTCCGCGCCCAGCGCCAGCACGACATCGACCGCGCCCGAGCGGACATAGGCACTCGCCATGTGCACCGCGGTCGAGGCGGTGGCGCAGGCGTTCTCGACGTTGACGACGGGCACGCCCTGGATGCCGACCGCGCGCGCCACCAGCTCGCCGCGGATCATGTCCTGCCCTTCCATATGGCCCTGGACGCAATTGCCGAAGAACACCGCGTCGATATCCGCCGGCCCGCAGCCGGCATCGGCGAACGCCTGCGCCACGGCATCGCCCGACAGACCTTTCAGGCTGCGATCGAGCTGCTTGCCGAACTGCGTCATGCCGACGCCGGCGATGAAGATGTCGCTCATTGTCCCGTGAACTCCGGTTGGCGCTTTTCAGCGAAGGCCGTCAGCCCCTCCTGCAGGTCGTGCGAGGTGGCGTAGTCGGCGACGATCTCCAGTTCGCGGCGCAGGCCTTCCTCCAGCGAACAGCCGTCGGCGATCGCGGCCAGTTCCTTCATGCGTGCCAGCCCGAGCGAGCTCTTGGTGGCGAGCGTCTCGACCAAGGATTGCGCCGTCTCGACCAGCGCGTCGCCCGGCACGATCCGGCTCACCAGCCCCGCGCGCTCCATGTCCGCCGCGGGCAAGAACTCCCCCGTCATCATCAACCAGGCCGCGCGCGCCGGGCCGATCTTGCGCGGCAGGCGGATCGAGCCGCCGCCGCCGGGCAGCAGTCCGTAGTTCGCGTGAGCATCGCCAAATCGCGCGCTGTCGGCGGCGACCACGAGATCGCAGCACAGGACGAGTTCCAGTCCGCCGGCCAGCGCCAGCCCGTTGACCAATGCGATCGTCGGCAGGGGCGAGGCTTCGATCCGCGTGAAGACACGGCCCAGCTCGGCGAGAAAGTCGCCCAGCGGCGCGGCGATCGATCCGCCATGCGCATGGAGCGCCGCAAGATCGGCACCCGCGCAGAATGCGCGTCCTGCCCCGGTGACCACTACCGATCGCACCGCCGGGTCGGCCTCGGCGGCCGTGATCGCCGCCTCCAGCTCATGCGCCATTTCGAGCGTCAGGCTGTTCAGCGCCGCCGGGCGGTTGAGCCACACCCAGCAGGCGGGGCCGCGCTTTTCGACGACAATGGTCTCGAACGGGATGGCATGTTCCATGGGGGTGACGGGGGATGCGGCGGGACGGTCGGCGGTCATGCGCCCGAAATCCGGCTGGCATGGCCGGCCCAATAGGGCTCGCGCAGCTTCGACCTCAGCACCTTGCCGACGTTGCTCAGCGGCAGAGGATCGGTGGTGAAGACGACCTGCCCGGGCTTCTTGAACGACCCCAGCCGCCGGCTGACGAGATCGGTGATCTCCTGTTCGGAGATCACCGTGCCCGGCGCGACGACGACCCGCGCGAGCGGCGTCTCCCCCCATTTCTCGTGCGGGATGCCGAACACGGCGGCGGCGATCACCAGCGGGTGATCGGCGATCACGTTCTCGATCTCGGCGGGGTAGATATTGTACCCGCCCGACACGATCAGGTCGTTGGCGCGATCGAGCAGATAGAGGAAGCCGTTGGCGTCGATCCGGCCGACGTCGCCGGTCTTCACCCAGCCGTCGACCATGCGCTGCGCGGTCTCCTCGGGATCGTTCCAGAAGCCCTGCATCTGGCCGTTCTCGAACCTTGCGACGATCTCTCCCGGCTCGTCGGGTCCGAGCACGCGCCCGTCCGCATCGCGGATCTCCAGATCGACGAACGGCATCGCCCGACCCACCGACTGAAGCGGTGTCGACCCTTCGGTCCGGCCGAACCATTCTCTCGGCCCGAGTGACGTGACGGGCAATATCTCGGTCTGTCCGTACGCCGAGTGTAGCACCTCGTCGCCGAAGATCTCGCAAGACTTGCGTAGCGTCGCCTCCGAGATCGGGGCTGAGGCGCTGAGCAGGCACTTCAGCTTCGGAAAGGCATGCCCATGCGGGTTGCCGTGATGGACGACGGCGTTGAGCATCGTCGGGGCGACGAATGCGTAACCGACCTCCTCCCGCTGTAGAATATCGAGGAAGCCTTCAGGGTCGAACGCCTCCATCATGACGTTGCGCCCGCCGATCGCCCAATAGGGCGAGAACATGAAGCCCGAGGCGTGCGACAGCGGGCCTACGTGCAATACCGTCGCGCCCGGTTCCGGTCGTGGGCCGACCGCCTGGAATCCGCCGCAGATCGTCATCCAGGAACGATGGGTATAGGCTACGCCCTTCGGCGCGCCAGTGGTGCCGCCGGTGTGACGGATGACAAGGATGTCGTCGGGCGCGATCGCCGGATCGGGATCGATGTCCGATGCCTGCGCGAGCCAGTTTTCGTAGCGCGCATCACGCACGATCAGGCGGTCGAGGCCCGGCACCTCCGAGTCCAGCCCGGCGATCTCAGGCAACAGCGCCTCGTCGACCAGCGCCACGCGGCATCCGGTGTGACGCATCATGTGATCGTGGGACTCGCGCCGGTTTCGCGCATAAAGCGGCACACGAACGAAGTTGCCGATCGCCGCGGCAAGAAAGATATCGACCGCCTCGACCGAATTCTTCTCGAGCGTCGCGACCCTGTCGCCGGGCTGGAGGCCGGCATCGGCCAGCGCGTTCGCCAGCCGCACCCCGCGCGACCACGCTTCGGCGAAGGTGAAGCGACGATCGCCGTGGACCAGCGCCTCGCGGTTCGCGAAATAGGCGGCCGCGCGTCGAAGCTGGGTGCGCAGCTCCATCATCCATGCTCCCGAGCGGCAGCGGCGCGGGGTTGCACACGGCAGATCGGGCAGGTCAGGATATGCGCCATCGGGCCTCTCCACGCACGCCGTAACCGGCATTTTATTGAGCGTAGATCGGAAAGCGCGGCCGACTTGTCCAATGCATTTTGGTCGCGCGATATTCCTGTTCTTCATGTTCGGCCGACACGGAATCGTGCCACGATCCGGCCTGGAGCCTATCAAGGGAGAGGATGGCGCATGAGGGATCACGGGCCGCTCGCGGGCGTGCGGATCGTCGAGATTGCCGGGATCGGTCCCGCGCCGTTCTGCGGCATGCTGCTTGCCGATCTTGGTGCCGACGTCGTCGTCGTGGGCCGGCCCGCGCCCGATCCCGACGCACTCGATCTCGGCAGCGCGTCGATTCTCGACCGCGGCAAGCGGTTCATCCAGCTCGACCTGAAACAGCCCGACGGCGTGGCAGCGGTCCTCGACCTCATCGAGCATGGCGACGCCCTGATCGAGGGGATGCGGCCCGGGGTGATGGAACGGCTGGGCCTCGGTCCCGACGTCTGCCTCGCCCGCAATCCGGCGCTGGTGTTCGGGCGGATGACGGGCTGGGGACAGGACGGTCCGCTGGCGCAGGCCGCCGGGCACGACATCAACTATATCGCGCTGTCAGGCGCGCTCTGGTACGCCGGCCAGCCCGGCACGCCGCCGGTGGCCCCTCCCAGCCTGGTCGGCGATCTCGGTGGCGGCGCGCTCTATCTCGCGGTCGGCCTGCTCGCCGCGATCCTGAGCGCGCGTTCGACCGGCCGGGGACAGGTGGTCGATGCCGCGATCGTCGACGGCAGCGCCCATCTGATGAACCTGCTGCTCAGCCTGAAGGCGGCGGGCCATTTCGTCAGCGAGCGGGGCCGCAGCATCCTCGACGGGCCGCACTGGTACGCGACCTATCGCTGCGCGGACGACCGGTTCGTCTCGGTCGGCTCGCTCGAACCGAAATTCCATGCGCTGCTCCGTGAGAAGCTGGGACTCGCCGACGATGCCGATTTCGCCGATGGTTACGATCCGGCGCGCTGGCCCGATCTCAGGCGGCGTTTCGAGGCGCTGTTCCGGCAACGCACCCGTGATGAATGGTCGGCGCTGCTGGAAGGAACCGACGCCTGCTTCGCGCCCGTGCTCGACCCGGACGAGGCCGCATCTCATGCCCATATGGCCGGTCGGCAGATCTACCGGAGCATCGACGGCGTGCTCCAGGCAGTGCCCGCGCCACGGTTTTCGGTGACGACATCTGCCATGTCAAGCACACGTTCCGTCAGCGAGTCCCGGCCGGGTGCAATCATACGTGAATGGCGGGATCTGCGGAGCCGACCCTGACGGCTTCGAGGGCGGCCGGCTGCTGGCTGCCTATGGTCCCGCGTTGCGGAAAGCGCGCTTGGGGGGGGGAGCGAGGCGCGATTCTCGCGTGTCCGGAACCTCGTCAGGTTCTGCGATGAACGGGACACGGCGGTGGCGCGCCCGATGTGGCGGGCGCGGCGTCGGGGCCATGCGCGCCGATCCCGCCCGAGCGTTCGGTGGGCGCGGCCTGGTAGCACTCGGTCTTCTTGCGCTCGAGCGCGTAGTTGAGGTCGGTGTTCTCGAAGATCGGCCATTGCGCCGCGCCGTACATCACCGAAGCGGCGAAGAAGCCGTCGCTGGCGGTGACGTGGTGCCCTTGGCTGTCGGCGGCCATCGCCTGAAGCTCGTAGCGCCGGGCGAGGCGCGCGAACTCGCGGGTCATGTCGTCATAGCGCTTGATCTGGCCGGCGAGCCCCATCACGCCGCCGGCCCAATCGGAACTCATCGGCGCGGCGTAGTAGTGGAGGCGCGTCTGGTCGAACTCGGGACCGGCCAGCTCTACGATCTTGTCGATCAGCCAGCGCTGATCCTTGAAGCGTTGGACGCGCGCCTGGGTCGTGAACGGAACGGTGGGCATGGTGGAACTCCGTTGGCGGTCGGAAGAGGTCAGGCGGCGTGCAGCAGCTGGTGAAGCGCAGCCTGGCAGGCGGTCGTGTCGAGGCCGTCGCCTCGCCAGGCGACGAAGCCGTCCGGCCGCACGAGCAGCAGCGCCTGCGCGTCGTCGGCATGAAGGCCGTAGGCCGCGAACAGCTCGGCGCGCTCGACTCGCTCCACCCGCGGGTGCGCCGGCATGTCGAGCCGCGCGGCGATGCGGGGCGTTACGCCGGGCATCGCATCGAGCCCGGCCGCGAGCCGGTCGGCCGTCTCCGCATCGAGCCGCTTGCGCGACAAAGCGAGCGCGGTGAAACCGTAGCCCGCGATCAGATCAAACAGGTCTCGGCCCCGGCGTAGCGGCGCATCGGGCGCACGCTCGCCAGCCTGCGGACCGGCCTTGCCGTCCCTGGCCGCGCCGGGCTCGGCATAGCCGACGTCGATCTGCGACAGCGCGCGGAAGGCGAGCGTCTGCACCCGGTCGAGCTGCGAGGCGGGACCGATCACCAGCGGCGCGAGCGCATCGCGCAGCTTCGCGCGCCAGCCGGTCTGCGAGGCGCTGATGTCGAACATGCGGTCGGACAGTTCGAGGACGTGGTGCGCGACGGGCAGCCGCTCGGCCTCGTAGCTGTCGAGCAGCGCGTCGCCGGCATCGCCCTTCAGCACCGCCGCCAGCTTCCAGGCGAGGTTGGCCGCGTCCTGGAGCCCGGTGTTCATGCCCTGACCGCCGGCCGGCGAATGGATGTGCGCGGCATCGCCCGCGACGAACACGCGACCGACGCGGTAGCGGTCCACAACCCGGTGCTGCGACGAGAAGCGGGTCAGCCACACCGGATCGTGCAGCCGCACCGGCCGCACCGCCGCCTCCGCGAACCCGGCCTGGAGGTCGGCGAGGTCGAGATGCGACCAGGCCTGATCCTGCGTCGGCTGCGGGTCGAGGTCGGTGGTCATCACCCGCGCCGCGCCCTGCCCCTGGAACGGCACGTACAGCCCGAGCCGATCGCCGTTGAGGAAGACGCGGAAGCGCTTTTCCGGCAGGTCCCAGTCGACCTGCACGTCACCGAGCAGGAACGCCTGCGGGTATTTCGCCCCCTCGAATGACAGGCCGAGCTGGTGGCGGACCAAGCTGTGCGCGCCATCCGCGCCGAGCAGGTAGCGCGCCCGGAACGTCAGAGGCGAGCCGTCCGCCCCGGCCGCCTCCACGACGACCGCATCGCCGTCATCGCGGAAGCTCTTGGCCTCTACACTGCGGTCCACCACCAGGCCGGCATCGGTCAGCGCCTCGATCAGCACCGCTTCCGTCCCGGCCTGCGGGATCATGGTGATGAAGCGGTATGGCGTGTCGTCGGCATGGGCGTGATCGAAGTGGAAGCCCCCGGCGCGCTTGCCGCCGACGAAGATGTCAAAGTCGCTGTTGGGCACGCCGTGCGCGAACACCCGGTCCGCGAGCCCCAGCGAGGCGAACAGCTCGACCGAGCGCGACGACATGACGCCAGCCCGCGACTCGGCCGAAGGCTCAGCGCGCTTGTCGATCACCCGGACATCGACGCCGCAGCGGCGCAGTAGGTAGCTCGCCATCAGGCCGGTCGGCCCGGCGCCGATCACCAGCACGTCGCACGAGATCACGTCTGCCGTCACGATCAGCCCTTTCGAAGACGGCTGACCATATAACTGATCAATCAGTCAGTAAAGTTACATCCTTAGTGCCGGCGCGATCAAGGAGGCGTAATGGGCCGCGAACGCGGTGACCTGCTGCTCGTCGCGACCAAGCAGTTCCGGGTGAACGAATCCCAGCTCGAAGCCGAACGAGACGATTGCGTCGGCGGTCCGGTCCGGATCGGACGTGGCCGGCCACTCGCGGCGCAGCCGGTCCGCGACCGACGCAACGAGGGTGCGCCGCGGCGTCATGTCGGCGAAGCGGCGGGCGAACCCCGCATCCAGCAGCACCCGATCGAACAGGATGCGTAGGCGAGGCGCGAGCCGGCGCATGGCGCCGGTGATGAAGTCGAGGAGTTCGCGCACTTCCGCCTCGGCGCTGGACGCACGGGGCCGATCGAAGAAGCCGGTGTCGCGCATGGCAGCCTGCTCGTCCGCCCCGGCGCGCATCACCGCCATCAGCAGCCCTTCCTTGCCGCCGAAATAGTTCTGGATCAGCCCTTCCGAACAGCCCGCCCGCGCCGCGATGGCGCGGGTGGTCGTGGCCTTGAAGCCGTGGATGCTGAACTCCGCCTGCGCGGCATCCAGCAGGGCCGCCTCGCTCCTGGCGCGATCACGGCGACGGGGTTCCTTTGAAGGTGGTTGCTCCTCGTCCATACGCTAGGCTTACACGATCCCGCTTCCCCCGTCGAAAGCTCACAACCTTCTTACCTACCCACGGAACTCCGGCCGTACGTGGCTGCCTTCCCGCAAAGGAACGGCCAGCGAGACGGCTGACGGTCGCAAGGCGCGCCGGACGGCAGGGAGATAGCCGTTTTCCCAAAATATGTTCCCGATTGCTCATTCCCGAAATGGCCGGTTGGAGACGGAGAAATGGGACGATCCGGCCGGTGAAATGAACCCGCCTTTGGCATCCACCCGG
>JAYRJH010000097.1:0-7831 GCA_041906415.1 Sphingomonas sp.
GCGCCGAACGTCTCCGCCGCGATCCGCACGGAAACCGCGATGCTGCCCTCGTCCGCGATCCGCTCTATCTCCACGCCGATGCCGTGGCGCGACAGATAGGTCGCGACATCCTCCATCGGGATCGAGTCCATGTCGGGCTTGCCGACCTGCACCACCTTCACCGCGCTCGCCAGCGCGAGCAGGGGCACCGCGCGCTGCACCGTCGCCATCGCGCGTTCGGAGCCGTCCCATGCGATCATCGCGTTGCCGTTCGCGTCGAAGCCGTTGTGCAGATCGCTCACCGCCACCACCAATGCGCGGGTGTGGGAAAGGACATCGGTGGCGAAATAGCGCATGTCCACCGCGCCCTTGCGTTCGAGCTGGCGGTTGAGGACGATCAGATCGGCGGTGCGCGCCGCGTCGATCAGGCAGGTGGGCAGATAGCCCGACGCCTCGGACCAGCTCCAGTTGACCCCTTCGGCGTTCAGCCGCGGTTCCAGCCGCGCTTTGTTCGCCTGTTCCTGCGCGCGCTCGACATCGACCAGCACGGCGACGCCTTCCCCGCCCGCCGGCCCGACGAGCATCGGCAGCGGCATGGCATCCAGGCAATCGAGATGGCCGTTCAGCGCGCGCGTCAGATCGAGCGCGGCTTGCAGGCGCGCCTCCTGCCCGGCGTCGTCATGGACCAGCAGCAGAATGTTCTTCATCGGGCGTCTCCCTTCAAGGAATCGGACATGGGGTGGTGTGGCGACGGCCGCAATCCTTCGTCCGATTCCCGGAGGGGCGCATTGCGCGGGATCAAACGGCGCGCGGGCCCGCGCGTTTCAATTCCACGATATGATCCTTCAATCCGCGAACACGTCGCGCGCCACGCCGATCGCCGTCATCGCCGCCGGCCAGCCGGCATAGAAAGCGGTGTGGGTGATGGCCGCGACGATCTCCTCGCGGGTCAGCCCGTTCTCCAGCCCCTTGCGCAGGTGGAAGCCCAGCTCGTTGTGGCGATAGAGCGCGACGAGGCTGGTGATCGTCACCAGGCTGCGATCGCGCGGGGAAAGGGCGGGGTCTTCCCACACATCGCCGAACAGCACCTTGTCGGTGATCCCGGCGAGCTTCGGCGCGATATCGCCGAAGGATTTGCGGGCGTTGGTCGGTTCGTCTGCCATGATATCCCTCCTCAGGCGGCGAGCGTGGCGGAATCGATGACGAAGCGGTATTTCACGTCGCCTTGCTGCATCCGGTCGTAAGCGGCGTCGATCTGCTGGATCGGGATCAGCTCGATATCCGAAACGACATCGTGCGCGGCGCAGAAATCCAGCATCTCCTGCGTCTCGGCGATGCCGCCGATCAGCGAGCCTGCGATGGCGCGGCGGCGGAAGATCAGGTTGTGCACGTCGGGCGAGGGATGCGGATGCTCCGGCACGCCGACCAGCACCAGCGTGCCGTCGCGCTTCAGCAAGGCGGTGAAGGCGTCGAGATCGTGGCTGGCCGCCACGGTGTTCAGGATCATGTCGAAGCTGTTCGCGTGCTGGCGCATCTCCTCCGCATTGCGCGAATTGACCACGGCGTCCGCGCCCAGCGCCAGCGCGTCGGCGCGCTTGCTTTCGGAGGTGGTGAAGGCCACGACATACGCGCCCATCGCGTGCGCGAGCTTGATGCCCATATGGCCAAGGCCGCCGATGCCGACGATCCCGATCTTCTTGCCCGGCCCCGCCTGCCAGTGACGCAGCGGGGAATAAGTGGTGATGCCCGCGCACAGCAGGGGCGCGACGGCGGCGAGCTGCTCCTCCGGGTGGCGGATCTTCAGCACGAACCTGTCGCTCACCACGATCCGCTGCGAATAGCCGCCCATGGTGTGGCCGGGCGCATCGGGCGTGGAGCCATTGTAGGTGGCGGTGAAGCCGTTCTCGCAGAATTGCTCGTGACCGTCGGCGCATTCCGCGCAATGCCGGCAACTGTCGACCATGCAGCCGACGCCGACCAGATCGCCCACCGCGAATCGCGACACCGCGTCGCCGACCGCCGCGACGCGGCCGACGATCTCATGGCCGGGCACGCAGGGGTAGATCGTGCCTTCCCATTCCGAACGCACCTGATGCAGGTCGGAATGGCACACGCCGCAATAAGCGATGTCGATCGCCACATCATGCGCGCCCGGCTCGCGGCGGGAGATGGAAAGCGGCCCGAGCGGCTGATCGCCGGCGGACGCGCCATAGGCTTTGACGATGGGCATGACGATTGTCTCCATGATAGGGCGCGGCGGACGCGCGCGTGGATCATGGCGCGGAAGATAGGTCCGCGCGGCCGTCCTGATTAGCCGCCTTCCGGTCCATGCGACGATGAGCAACGCTCATCATCCGGTTCAGAGGCCGAGCGGACGCATCTCCCGGATCAGCTCGATCAGCAGCCGCAGCGGGGTCGGCACCTGCCGTCGGCCGGGATAATAGATGTGATAGCCGGGGCCGGTGGTTGACCAGTCCTCAAGCACCAGCCGAAGCGAGCCTTCCGCCAGGAAGGGCGCGAACGCCGCCTCGTTGCCGAACATCAGGCCGAAGCCGTCGAGCGCCAGCGCCAGCATGGTGCGCGTGTCGTTGGTGGTGACGGGGCTGCGCACCGCCACGGCGAAATCGCCTTCCGGCCCCTCGAACTCCCAGCGATAGACGCGGTTCTCGCCCAGCCGGACGCCGATGCAGCGATGATGCTGGAGATCGGCGGGCGCTTGCGGCGCGCCGTGCCGCGCGAGATAGGCCGGAGACGCGGCCACGACCCAGCGGATATCCGCCGAGAGCCGCTGCGCGATCATGTCCTCCGGCACCGTCCCGCCATGGCGTATCCCGGCGTCGAAGCCCGATCCCACGACATCGACCATGTAATTGTTGGCGACGATATCGATCTCGACATCGGGATAGCGCGCGGCGAACGCCGGCATCACCGGCGCGAGCAGGAAGGCGGCGGCATCGGCGATCACGTTCAGCCGGATGCGCCCGGCGGGCGCGTCACGATAGCGGCCGAGATGCTCCACGGCCTCCGCGATCCGGCCGAAGGGCGCATCGATCGCATCGCGCAACTCCTCCCCCGCCGCCGTCAATGTCACCGCGCGGTTGGTGCGGTTGAGCAGCCGGACGCCCAGCCTGCTCTCCAGCCCCTTGATCGCATGGCTGAGCGCGGACGCCGTGACCCCAAGCTCCGCGCCAGCGCGCCGGAAGCTCAGGTGCCGCGCGATCGCGAGGAAATAGGTGAAATCGGCAAGGTCGGAGCGATTGATCCTCATCGCCCCGATGTAACGCGCGGGCGCGGGGATTGCCGCATTTATGTCATGCGGATTCCTTCAGGTGGCGCGAACGATCAGCCGCGTCGGCAGCATCACCGATCGCGGGCGCGAAATGCGCGGCGGGCGGGATGTCGTAGCCGACCAGCGAACAATCGCGCGGCATGATGTGGCCGCGGCGCATGATCTGTGTTGACGGCGCGCCGGTGATCGTGGCAATCGCGCCCGCATCGCGGGTGTAGCTCAATGGTAGAGCAGAAGCTTCCCAAGCTTACGACGAGGGTTCGATTCCCTTCACCCGCTCCAGTTTCCTGTCCGGCGGCGGTCGGCGGAAGTGGAAACCCTCTGATTTCCGATGGTTTCGAAGCAATCACTGGTTGTCGGTGATCGCCTTTGTCTGCCTGCAATGGCGGAAGATGAGGCTTCGCGAAGCCCTCACGGAATCGAGGTCCGGGGCGTCCGCCATGCGGCGCGCGGGTGGGGCGTGAAACAGGCGATACCCGGTGGATATGCTTCCGGGTAGAGATTACCTTCCTGACCGGAAGCACGGGGCGATCAGCGCGCCTGTATCAAGCAATCATGGACGGACCGCCAGATGACCAATCTCGCGCTATTCCTGGTTCTGGTGATGATCGCCGCCATAGTTGGCGCCGACTTTCTCTTCTTCCGGCACGATTTCCGAAGGAGGCTGATGGCGAATGCCGCGATCGTCATCGTATTCGGAATTATTTATATGATGTTCGGCCGGCATTTCTGAAGCGCGCATTGTTCCCGTGACGCTGAACCGGACGGTTCGCACCGCGTTATCATGCGTGAAGATGAGCGTGGGGTAGGGCATCATGCCGCGAACGATATTGGTTACAGGCGCTGAGTCGGGCATCGGCGCGGCCTGCGCGGCCGCCTTCGGCGCCGGGGGCGACCGCGTCGCCGTCGGCTATCATGCGGATGAGGATGCGGCACGCGCCAGCGCCGCCGCGGTCGTGGCCGCCGGCGGGGACGCCATGATCGTGCAATGCCATGTTGATGAGGAACAATCCGTCGATCAGGCTTTCATCGCCATTGAGAAGCGTTGGGGCGAGGTTTCGGTGCTGGTCAATTCGGCCGGGCGAAACATGAGCGGCGTGCTTGTGCGGGACATGCCGCTGACCCAGTGGCAAAACCTGCTCTCGACGGATCTTACCGGCGCTTTCCTCACATCGCGCCGCTTCCTCAGGGTGCGCGGCGCCGGGAGCGCCCCGGCCGCGATCATCCATATCTCGTCGATTCATGCCTATGCCGTCCGCGCGGGCGGCGCCGATTATTGCGCGGCGAAAGGCGGCCTCGCGCGGCTGGTCGAGACGCTGGCGATCGAGGAAGCGCCCAATGGCGTGCGCGTCAACGCCATCGCGCCCGGGATGATCCTGACGCCGATGAATGCGCACGCCGAAACGGACGCGACCTATCGCCGGTCGCTGGAGCGGAACATTCCGCTGGGCCGGGCTGGCAAAGCGGGCGAAGTCGCCGATCTGGCGGTGTTCCTCGCTTCCGCGAAGGCAAGCTATATCACCGGCGCGCAAATGGTGATCGATGGGGGACTGTCGCTGATGCGGGGGCTGGGGGCATGACCGGGATGCCGGTTTCCCGGGCCGATCCCGCTGCCGCCCTGCCCGATCCGCCGGTTCGCGACACCGTGGCGCCCAATGGCATCACGCTAGATTTCAACGTCCAGCAGATCGAGGACGTGGTGATCGACGGACCGCCGGAGCTGCTGGCCCGGGGCCTGATGAGTCCGTTCGTCTGGCGCGATCCGAACGGGCGGTTCGGCATGATGGTGCGCGCGGTGGTCGCGGCGGGGGCGCCGCTTGCCGATACCGGCCAGATCTGGGCGGGATGGAGCGACGATGGCGTGTGCTTCGCGATGCTCCCGCGCCCGGTCATCGTCCCCGGCCCCGATGTGATCGATGCGGGCGGGGTGGAGGACCCCACCGTGGTGATCGACGCGGACGGCGGTTACGTCGTCTATTATACCGGGGTGCTCCCCGACATGGCGCACGGCGACCTGTGCTACGCGAGCGGGATGGAGATAGACCGGCTGGAAAAGCGCGGGATCGCGCTCGCCTCCTCGAAATCGCAGGGGAACACCAAGGAGGCGACGGTCGAGCGCACCAGCGACGGGCAATGGCGGCTGTTCTACGAATATGCGGTGGAGGAATCCTCGCGGATCGGGCTGGCGATCGGCCCCGGCGTCGCGGGCCCCTGGACCGAAATGCCGCCGCCCCTGCTCCCGCGCGAGAATAATTGGGACGACTGGCACTTGTCGACCGGCCCGCTGCTGACGCACCCGGAGGCTCCTCCGGTGATGTTCTACAACGGCGCGACGCACGACGCCCGCTGGCGCATAGGCTGGGTGGCGTTCGATCGCGATTACGGCGGCGTGATCGCGCGCGGCATCCAGCCGCTGATCACGCCGCCGCCGGTCCCGGATCGCTCCGCGCCCGACATTGCCTTTGCCGCCTCGACCGTGGTGGTCGACCGCGAGATCTGGCTCTATTACTCGCTGGAGGATCGGCGGCATCCGCCGCAGTTGAATCCACGGGTGGGAACCGCCGAGGCGAAGCAGAAGCCCGCCGGCAAGCCGCCGCCCGGCGTGCCGTGGCTTCCGCGCGTATCGATCGCGCCGGTGGCCGTCTTTCCGGCCAGCGATGAGGCGAGCATGGTTTCGGGCGCGACATATGGCATAACCGGCGGCGACAGCGCCAGAAGGACGGCGATGGGGGGAGGGGCGAACGTGCTCGCCCCTCCATGTGGTTAAAATCGGTCGTTGACCGTGCCGTACGTCGCGCGCTCGCGTTCGATCTCCTCCGGACCATAGGCCGGGGCGGACGCGTCGAAACGGGTCCATCCTGAATTTCGATAGGCGGCCACGCGCGTCTCCCTGTCGACAGCCTTGTGCCGCCGAAGCACGGCCTCCGCCTCGGCGATCCTGTCTTCCGGCGCCTTGGCGCTCACGAGCGTGCCGCCTCTCCGGACGCCCTCGGCATAGAAATTCGCTTCCTCCTCGCTATGGCCGGCGTTCTTGAGCGCATCGACGATACCGCCGGTCGCCGCGCCGGCGGCCGCCCCGACTCCCGCGCCCACCGCGGTGGCGGCGAGCCACCCGGCCGCCACGACGGGGCCGAGGCCGGGAATGGCGAGCAGGCCGAGGCCGGCAAGCAGCCCGCCGGCTCCTCCGATCGCCGCGCCGGCCGCCGTGCCGCTGCCGAGGCCCGTGTGATCGGACTTTTCTTCCGCGTGATGTTGCCCGTGCGCGTTGCTCGCGACGATGCTGATTTCATCCCGTCCGATGCCGATGGCTTCGAGGTCGTTCACAGCGGCGGAAGCTTCCGAATAATGGTCGAACAAGGCGCTGACCGTCTTGGACATGATACTCTCCTGAATTATCTGACGGGTTTAACGGAGGATTACATTACCTTTGTAATCAAGGCCGAGATTTACGGTCTTGCCGTCTTTCATCGCAGTTCCCTGCCAGATTCCGTTGCTGTTCTTCGTGAGTTTGCTCACATCGGTGTAACCGGCTTTTTCGATGCGATCGCGTGCCTGCGCTTCGGTGAAGGAATTATGTCCTTTGGCCGCAACATGGGTTGCAACGGGTTTGGTGGATTTGACGGCCGGATTATGCGATTGGGCATAAGCCGCGCTCGAGAAAAGGGCAGCCGCAATGGCGCCCAGAATCGGGAGTTTCATTTGTCCTGCTCCTTTGCAAGCGACAATAAGGACCGTTGTTCTTGAAGGTCTCGCTCTGCGCGGAGTATAACTTGAATGAGACGGTTCAGTTCCTTTGTCGCATTCTTTGGGCGATGGAATTCTTTATCCTGAAAATACCATCATCGTGTTGTTTCGGAGGCTGGCGCCGCCGGCGCACGCGGCCGCCATTTGCGCGGGCTGGCTTGCTTCGCCGCGATCCAGGGCTGATTGACCAAGGCGCAGCCGGGACGGGGGTCTTGGGGGGACGCGCCCCGGCTGCGCGGCCACGCTTGGGCCTCGACAACAACGTCACCGCGCACGAAAGTTTCCGACTGCCGGCCGAAAGCACGACCGGGCCGGTTTGCCCGCGCCGCTTCCTCTCCGTCAGGCCGCGAGAGCCAGCCGGGAGAAGTGCGCGATGGTTTCCGGTGCCGCGGTGAACAGAAGCACGCGCATCCGTTCGTCGAAATCGTCCACCTTGTAGCCCGCGACATCGTCGACCGGATCGCGCTGGATCATTGTCCAGTCGCCGAACTCCCTGTGATCGACGTTCTTGTCGGAGAGGATGATGATATCCTTATGGCGTCTGTCGGCGAACAGCCGCTCCAGCAAGCTGGCGATGCTTTCCGCGCCGCCCTCGATAACCTGAAGGAAATGCGGCCCCTCGACGTAGAGGATGCCGGAAATCCCGTCGACGCCATTGAGAGCCTGAGCGGATTTCAATATCTCCGGGGTGTCTTCGGCGGCTCGCCCCGAGGGGGCCGTCGTCGTGCTGCGGTAAATGACCTGTCGCATTGCGATGCGTATGCGACGGGCGACAGCCTGCCGCAAGGCCGGGTCGACGCACCCGCCGGACGACGCCCA
>JAYRJH010000097.1:7841-8534 GCA_041906415.1 Sphingomonas sp.
GCCGGCGCGGGTCGCTTGTGGCCGATCGGCATCACCTCCAGCGAAAAGCACGGCTAGCGCGCCTGTCGGGCGTTGAAGTTTTTCTTGCTGCAATATCTCCTTGGACGGACCCACATAGCGTCGATGATCCGGGGCGGTGACTCGCGGTCTTCAGACGCCAAAAAAAGGGAAAAATCACAATGAGTATCGCGCGTATATCTACGGGCCTCGCCGTATCGGCGCTGGCGCTCACGGCAAGCCTTGCCGCCAGCGCGCAGGAGGCCGCGCAGGCCCCCGCGCAGGATGATATCATCGTCACCGGGACGCGCGCGGAGGGCCGCACGCGGCTCGACAGCGCGGCGCCTGTCGACGTGCTCACCGCCTCCAGCCTCCAGCGGCAGGGCACGACCGAGCTGGGCGCTGCGCTCGCCACCGTCGCGCCCTCGATCGACTTCCCGCGCCCCTCCGCCACCGACGGCACCGACGCGATCCGCCCGGCGACGCTGCGCGGCCTTTCACCCGACCAGACCCTGGTGCTCATCAACGGCGTGCGTGGCCATACCTCCGCATTGCTCAACGTGAACGGCTCGGTCGGGCGCGGATCGGCGGCAGTCGACCTCAACACGATCCCGACCGTCGCGCTCGACCGGATCGAGGTGCTGCGCGACGGCGCATCGGCGCAATATGGCTCGGACGCGATCGCGGGCGTCGTCA
>JAYRJH010000097.1:8544-9313 GCA_041906415.1 Sphingomonas sp.
CGGCTGCGCGAGGCGAGCAGCGGCGGCGGCGCGAGCGTCAACTACGGCTTCTACAACACCGACGTGGACACCGCGCGCGCCAACCGCCACGTCACCGGCGAACATGCCGTCACCGTGTCCGGCTGGCAGGGCGTCAAGCTGGGCGAGGACGGTTTCCTCACCGTTTCCGGCGAATATATGAACCGCCAGCCGACCAACCGCGCGGATTACGATCCCCGCGTCACCCCGCAACGGGTGACGGCGCGCTTCGGCGATCCCGAGGTGGAGCAATATACGTTCGTCGCCAATGCCGGCATCACGGTCGCGCCGGGCTGGCAGCTCTACGGCTGGGGCAGCTACCAGCATCGCGACTCACGCAGCGCGGCCTTCCCGCGCCTCGCCAGCGCGCTGCCGGCGGCTGTGCTGACGCTCTATCCCAACGGCTTCCTGCCGATCATCAACAGCAAGTCCGAGGACATCAACAGCGCGCTCGGCCTGCGCGGCGACGTGGGCGAGTGGAAGGTCGACGTGAACCTGAGCTACGGCCGCAACCGGATCGACCTCAACACGCTCAATTCCGCCAATTATTCCTATGGCGCCAATAGCCCGCGCAATTTCTACGACGGGCGGCTGACCTACCAGCAACTCGTCGGCGGGCTGGACGTGACGCGCAGGTTCGACGCGTTCCAGTCGCTCAACCTCGCCTTCGGCGTCGAGGGACGGAGCGAATGGTTCTCGATCGGCGCGGGCGACCGGGCATCCTATGATTATTACGATCCGGCCAATCCTT
>JAYRJH010000098.1:0-9253 GCA_041906415.1 Sphingomonas sp.
CAACGCGCGGCACGATCGGGGAGCAGATCGCGGCGCAAACCGCGCGGGTGGAGGCGGCACAGGTGGCGGCGAAACTGTCCGACGCGCGTTATCGCGCGGGCATCGATTCGTTCCTCACCGCGCTGGATGCGCAGCGCACCGCTTATGCCGCGCGCCAGCAATTGCAGACCACCCGGCTCGCGCGGGCGAGCAACCTCGTGGAATTGTATCGCTCGCTCGGGGGCGGCTTGAAAGATTAGGTCGCTATCTTGTATTTTTGCGTAACAGGCATATCCTCTTATCCATAAATAGGAGAGAGGTGCGATGGACAGGATCGAATTCGGCGAAGCGAACTCCGGCGACAAAAGCCTGGTGATCCTGCAAAGTCTGCTGTGTCTGTTGCGCGAAAAGAACCTGCTGTCGCGCGCCGATATCGAGGAATTGCGCGAGAAGTTGGAGGCGCGCGCGGTCGATCATGCGCATGATCCCCTGCCGTGCTGCATGGAAGGCGCGATGGCGGCGGCCAATGAGATGAACCGGCTGGGCGATTATATCGGACGCCGCTACGGCGGGAAGCATCGCCGCATGTAGCGAGCATGCCTGTCGGATCAGGATTCCGAATACGCCCTTGCCGAAGCCCGGTTTCGGGCGCGCTGGACACCGCTTACAGCTTTTCGCTCCGAGCTTGTCGGAGGCAAACGCAAGGGAAGTCCCCGCCGCCCGATGACGGGGATTGCGACCACACAAGGACGCGATGAGGCCGCATCGGAGTCCGCCGGCCGCAAGCGATACGGCCTGGCGAGTCCCATGCGTCAGCCCCGGCATCAAGCCGGGGCCATTATCTCAATCCCGGAACGGATTCTCGAACGCGTCGCCGCCGGTGTGATCCTCCGCGTCGCGCGCGGCCTGCTGGCGCTCGGCGCGGAGCTGCTCGATCAGCGCCTCGCGATCGCCTTCGAGCCGGTTGTCGGACGGCGCCTGCTCCGCACCGCTCGCCTTGGCGGCCTTGGCCACCGCCGCATCAAGCTCGCGCTGGGTGGTGAGGCCGAGCGTTACCGGGTCCTTCGGCACGATATTGGCGATGTTCCAGTGCGAACGCTCGCGAATCGCCGCGATCGTGGTGCGCGTGGTGCCGATCAGGTTGGAGATCGTACCGTCCGAGATTTCCGGATGGTTGCGGATGATCCATGCGATGCCGTCCGGCTTGTCCTGCCGCTTGGAGACCGGGGTGTAGCGCGGGCCCTTGGTGCGGCGCACCTGCTCCGGCCCCTTGGTCATCTTCAGGCGGTAATCGGGATCGGCCTGGCCCTTCTCGATCTCCTCCATCGTCAGCTCGTGCGCGCGCACCGGATCGCGGCCGGTGAGCTTGGTGGCGGCGGTGTCGTCGGCGATCGCCTGCACCTCGAGGATGTGCAGGCCGCAGAAATCGGCGATCTGCTCGAAGCTGAGCGCGGTGTTGTCGACCAGCCAGGAAGCGGTCGCATGGGGCATGAGCGGCTGGGCCACGGGGTAACTCCGTCGGAAACAAATAGGGCCGCCCCTTACCGGAGCGGCCGTGTCCACCCAGACTTAGTGCGACAGACGCCCAAGGGCAACCCATCACGCCGCGAGCGGCACGGGAAGCGGCGCGAGGGCGGCTAGAAACTGCTCCGCGCTCGCCCGCCAGCCATGGCGCGCGCCGGTTTCGGCACAGGCGCGCGGATCGAGCGTCAGCGCGGCCGCGACAGCTTCCGCCAGATCCTCGCGCATCGCGCCGCCCTCCGGCGTCAGCACGTCCAGCGGCCCGGCGACGGGATAGGCGGCAACCGGCGTGCCGCAGGCCATCGCCTCGATCATCACCAGCCCGAACGTGTCGGTGCGGCTGGGAAAGACGAGAACATCCGTCGTGCGATAGGCCGCCGCCAGATCGCCGCCGAAACGCGGCCCGAGGAAATGCGCGCCCGGATAGCGCGTCTCCAGCGCCGCGCGCGCCGGGCCGTCGCCGATCACCACCTTGCTGCCGGGATGATCCGCCGAGAGGAAGGCCGCGACATTCTTCTCCACCGCCACCCGCCCGACATAGAGCATGATCGGCCGGGGCAATACGGCGATCATCGCGTCCAGCCGGCCGTGGGGGCGGAACTCCGCCGAGACGCCGCGCCCCCAGCGCCGCACCTGCGTCAGCCCGTGCGCGGCGAGCACCGCCTCGATCGTCGGCGTGGAAGCAAGGATACCCTGCGCCGGCGCATGGAACCAGCGGATGTAGCGCCACACCCATTCCGGGTTCGCGCCCGTGCGCGCGGCGACATAATCGGGGAATTGCGTGTGATAGGCGGTGGTGAACGGTCGCCCGCGCGCCACGCACCAGCGCCGCGCCGCCACGCCCAGCGGGCCTTCGGTGGCGATATGCACGGCTTGCGCCCCCATCTCCGCGATCCGCCCGCCGACCGCGCGCGGCCCGGCGAGCGCGAGTCGGATCTCGGGATAGGTGGGGCAGGGCAGGGAGCGGAAGCCGTCCGGCGCGATCACGCCCACCTCATGCCCCATCGCGCGCAGCTCCCGCGTCACGGATTCGAGCGTGCGGACCACGCCGTTGACCTGCGGCGCCCAGGCGTCGGTGACGATCGCGATCCGCATCGTCAGGCCGCCAGCGCCACGACCGTCTCGCGCGTCCGCGCCGCCATCTCGTCGGCCCAGTGGAGCACCTCCATCCGCCCGTCGAAATGCTCCACCAGCGCGGTGCAGCCCTCCACCCAGTCGCCGTCGTTGTAATAGCGGATGCCCGCGATCTCGCGCATCTCGGCGGTGTGGATATGGCCGCACACCACGCCGTCCACGCCGCGCGCGCCGGCCGCATGGGCCACCACCTCCTCGAAGCGCGAGATGAAGGCGACCGCGTTCTTCACCTTGGCCTTGGCGTGCTTCGACAGCGACCAATACGGCATGTCGAAACGCCGGCGGAAGGCGTTGACCCAGCGGTTCAGCGCCATGAGCGCGTGATAGGCCGCGTCCCCCACATGCGCGAGCCAGCGGTGCGCCAGCGTGATCGCGTCGAACTCGTCGCCGTGCAGCACCAGCAGCCGCTTGCCGTCCGCCGTCTCGTGGATCGCCTTGCGGCGGATCGCGATGCCGCCGAAATCGAGGCCGGAGAACTGGCGGAACACCTCGTCATGGTTGCCGGGGATGTAGATCATCCGCGTGCCGCGCCGCGCGCGCTTCAGCAGGCGCCACACCACGTCGTTATGCGCGGCGGGCCAGTAGAATTTCTTCTTCAGCCGCCAGCCGTCGATCATGTCGCCGACCAGATACATGGTGTCGCTGTCGACGTGATCGAGGAAGTCGATCAGCATCGCGGCGTTGCAGCCGCGCGTGCCCAGATGGACGTCGCTGATCCAGATCGTGCGGTAACGCCGCCGCTCGCCCGTGGCGCGTTCGGGGTGATGCGGCCTGCCGCTCGCGAAATCGGCGAGATCGGCGATCGATGGCGGAATGGTCGTCGGCGCGATCATCGGCATGGGGCGGCCCTCCTCGCCTCCCCATGCACCATCCGTGTTACGCGCGCGTCTCGCGGGCGTGACGGTTTGAAGAAAGCTCAGCCGTCCATCGGCACATGGCCCGGCAAAGCCGCGACACGCGCTAGCCATGCCCGGACCGCCGGATAATGCGACAGGTCGATCCCTCCCTCCCCGGCGACATGCGTATAGGCATAGAGCGCGATATCGGCGAGCGTGAAGCGCCCGGCGGCGAACCAGTCGGCGCGTTCGAGATGCTCGTCCATCAGCTTCAGCGCCTCGCGCGCCGCGATTTCCTTCGCTGGCAGCGCGGCGCGGCGGGCGTCGTCCAGTTGCGCCTCGCCAATGATCCCGCGCCAGAAGCGCAACGTCGCGACGTTCGGCTCGTGGTTATATTGCTCCCAGAACATCCAGCGCAGCATGTCCGCATGATCGAAGCGATCCTGCGGGATCAGCGGGGAGCCATGCGCGAGATAGACGCACGCCGCATTGCTCTCCGGCAGATAATCGTCGCCGATCTGGAGCACCGGGATGCGGCCGTTGCCGTTGACCTCCGACAGGAACGCCGCCGTCCGCGTCTCCCCGCGCCGGATATCATAGGCGCGCCGTTCCAGCGGGATGCCGACATGCGCGGCCGTCAGGCGGATCTTGTAGCAATTGCCCGAAACGGGGTCTTCATGAAGGATCAGCGCGCTCACCTGCCCTCACTCCATCGTCAGCACGATCTTCCCCACATGATCGCCCGCCTCCATCCGGCGGTGCGCGTCGGCGGCTTCGGCGAGCGGATAGGCGCGGTCGATCACCGGGCGCAGCCGCCCGGCCTCGACATAGGGCCAGACGATGCGGCGCAATTCCTCCGCCACCAGCGCCTTGAACCCCGTATCGCGCGGCCGCAGCGTGGAGCCGGTGAGCGTCAGGCGGCGGCGCATGATGTCGAAGATCGGGATCGTCGCCGTCGGCCCGGCCTGGATCGCGATCGAGACGTGGCGGCCGTCCTCCGCCATGCACTGCATGTTGCGCGGCACGTAATCGCCGCCCACCATGTCCAGCACGGCCGTGACGCCCTTGCCGCCGGTGATCTCCTTAACCCGGGCGACGAAATCCTCCGTGCGGTAGTTGATCGCATGATCCGCGCCGAGCCTTATAGCCGCCGCCACCTTCTCGTCCGATCCCGCCGTGACGATGATCTCCAGCCCGAAGATGTTGGCGAGCGCGATCGCCATCGTGCCGATCCCGCTGGTGCCGCCATGGACCAGCACCGTGTCGCCCTCCACCGCGAAGGCGCGCTCGAACAGGTTGGTCCATACGGTGAAGAGCGTTTCGGGGATGGCGGCTGCCTCCACGAAGCTCAACACCTCCGGCACCGGCAGGCACAGGGACGCGGGCGCCGCGGCATATTGCGCATAGCCCCCGCCCGGCACGAGCGCGCAAACCCGCTGGCCGGTCAGCGCCGGATCGACGCCCGCGCCGGTGGCGACCACCGTGCCCGCCAGCTCCAGGCCCGGGATCGAGGGCGCGCCCGGCGGCGGCGGATAGAAGCCCAGCCGCTGCACCACGTCGGGCCGGTTGACGCCCGCCGCCGCGACGCGAATCAGCGCCTCGCCCTCGCGCGGCTGCGGCACGGGGCGCTCGACGGGCACGAGCACCTCCGGCCCGCCCGGCGCATCAGGATCGATCGCCAGCATCGTCGTCGGAATCCCGCCCATCCGTCACGCCCCCAACCCAAAAACCCTGCTCCACGCTTATTGACTTCGCACCTGCGGCGGTCAACGCTCTCGACATGGATCTGGACGATATACTCGGCCCCCGGCCAGATGATCCGCTGACCGCGCTGCTGCGCGAGGATCTCGATCGCCTCTCCCTCGCGGAGCTGGAGGCGAGGATCACCGCGCTGGAGGGCGAGGTCGCGCGCTGCCACCGGAAAATTGAAGGTGCCGTTAACCATCGCGCAAGCGCAGAGGCATTATTCAAGCGATGAACGTCGGGAAGGACCGCGCGAAACACGGGGCGCTTGATGCGCGGCCCATCACTCCCGACATTGGAGGCAAGGGGCAGCGCCCGTGGCGTTGCCCGACAGGAGTAATGTAATGCCATCCTTTGCCAGCGCACTCGAAACCACGCTGCACAAGGCGCTTGAGGCAGCATCCTCGCGCCGCCACGAATATGCCACGCTGGAGCACCTGCTGCTGGCATTGATCGACGACGAACATGCGAGCCAGGTGATGGCGGCATGCGGCGTCGACCTGCCCGAGCTGAAGACCACCGTCGCCCATTATCTCGATACCGAGCTTGGCGCGCTGAAGGTCGAGGCGGCGACCGACCCCTCGCCCACCAGCGGCTTCCAGCGCGTCGTGCAGCGCGCGATCCTGCACGTCCAGTCCTCCGGTCGGGACGAGGTGACGGGGGCCAACGTGCTCGTCGCCCTGTTCTCCGAGCGCGAGAGCTATGCCGTCTACTTCCTCCAGCAGCAGGACATGAGCCGGCTGGATGCGGTGAGCTTCATCAGCCACGGCGTCGGCAAGGGCGCGTCTGCCGCCGAATCCGCCCCCCCGCGCGGCGCGGAGGAGGAGAAGAAGGACAAGGCGGAGACGAAGCAGAAGGGCGAAAGCGCGCTCAAGCAGTTCACCGTCGACCTCAACGAGAAGGCGAAGGCCGGCAAGGTCGATCCGCTGATCGGCCGCGGGCCGGAGGTGGACCGCACCGTGCAGATCCTCTGCCGCCGCTCGAAGAACAACCCGCTCTACGTGGGCGATCCCGGCGTCGGCAAGACCGCCATCGCCGAGGGGCTGGCGCGCAAGATCGTCGAGGGCGACGTGCCCGACGTGCTGAAGCCCGCCGTGATCTATTCGCTCGACATGGGGGCGCTGCTCGCCGGCACCCGCTATCGCGGCGATTTCGAGGAGCGGCTGAAGCAGGTCGTGAACGAGCTGGAGAAGCTGCCGCACGCGATCCTGTTCATCGACGAGATCCATACCGTCATCGGCGCCGGCGCGACCAGCGGCGGGGCGATGGACGCGTCGAACCTGCTCAAGCCCGCGCTTTCCGGCGGGACGATCCGCTGCATCGGCTCCACGACGTACAAGGAGTTCCGCAACCATTTCGAGAAGGACCGCGCGTTGCTGCGCCGGTTCCAGAAGATCGACGTGAATGAGCCGACGATCGAGGACACGATCAAGATCCTCGGCGGCCTGCGCTCCGCTTTCGAGAACCATCACAGCGTGAAATACACGCCGGATGCGATCAAGTCTGCGGTGGAGCTGTCGGCGCGCTACATCAACGACCGCAAGCTGCCCGACAAGGCGATCGACGTGATCGACGAGGTGGGCGCGATGCAGATGCTGGTGGCGCCCTCCAGGCGCAAGAAGACGATCACGCCGAAGGAGATCGAGGCGGTGATCGCCACCATGGCGCGCATCCCGCCGAAGACGGTCAGCACCGACGACAAGAAGGTGCTGGAGACGCTGGAGACGGACCTGAAGCGCGTCGTGTTCGGCCAGAACAAGGCGATCGAGAGCCTGTCCTCCGCGATCAAGCTGAGCCGCGCGGGCCTGCGCGATCCGGAGAAGCCGATCGGCTGCTACCTGTTCACCGGCCCCACCGGCGTCGGCAAGACGGAGGTGGCGAAGCAGCTCGCCTCGATCCTCGGCATCCCGCTCCAGCGGTTCGACATGTCCGAATATATGGAGCGCCATTCGGTCAGCCGGCTGATCGGCGCGCCTCCGGGCTATGTCGGCTACGATCAGGGTGGCCTGCTGACCGACGCGGTGGACCAGAATCCGCACAGCGTGCTGCTGCTGGACGAGATCGAGAAGGCGCACCCGGACCTCTACAACATCCTGCTGCAGGTGATGGACAACGGGAAGCTGACCGATCACCACGGCAAGACGGTGGATTTCCGCAACGTCATCCTCATCATGACGACGAACGCGGGCGCGGCGGACATGGCGCGCGAGACGGTGGGCTTCGGCAACCTCACCCGCGAGGGCGAGGACGAGCAGGCGGTGCAGCGCATGTTCACGCCGGAATTCCGCAACCGCCTCGATGCGATCGTGCCGTTCGGCTATCTGCCGCCGGAAGTGGTGGCGCGGGTGGTGGACAAGTTCGTCCTCCAGCTCGAGCTTCAGCTCGCCGACCGCGACGTGCACATCAAGCTCGACGATGCGGCGCGCCAGTGGCTGACCGACAAGGGCTATGACAAGCTCTATGGCGCGCGGCCGATGAGCCGCCTGATCCAGGAGAAGATCAAGCAGCCGCTGGCGGAGGAGCTGCTGTTCGGCAAGCTCGTCCACGGCGGCGAGGTGACGGTGAAATTGAAGGACGGCGCGCTGGCCTTCGAGATCACGCCCTCCGCTCCGAAGAAGCCGCGCAAGAAGGGCGGCAAGGCGGAAACCGTCAAGGCCTGATCCGGGCCGCCCCGGCGACTCGCGCAGAGGCGCCGGGGCGATCCGCCGGCCGGAAAAATTCCGCCGTTGCGGAGGCTTCGTCACCGATCCTTTAACCGTCATCGGCTATATTTGCCGCATGACAACGACAAAGGCCCTTTGCGAGAAGACCCTCGACTTCCTCGAAGATCAGAGGCTGCCGCCGAACCCGCCCAATTACGCCCTCGGCTTCGCTTATGTCTCCCATGCCTCGCCGGAGCTGCATCGCGCGGTGATGGCGATCGCCGACGGCGGGGTGCGCATCACCCAGCCGGAGGCGGATGCGCTTCACGCCCGTTTCATCGCCCCGCCCGAGCGGCCCGCGCCGCCGGCCGCCAATCCCGGCACGGACGCGCTGCGCCACCAGACGCTTCGCCTCGCCGATCTCGCCGCCGACGCGCAGGCGGTGACGGGCGAGTTCAGCCGCGAGCTTGCCTTCCGGCTCGACGATTTCGCCAGCGCCGATATCGAAACCCTGCAGGCGCTGCTGATCGCCACGCTCGATCGCTCGCAGCGTTCGGAAAGCGAGCTGGCCGCCACCACCGCGCAGGTGGAGCAATTGCGCGTCAAGCTGGAAGCCGCGCAGGACGATGCCGAGCGCGATGCGCTGACCGGCCTGCCCAACCGCCGGGGGATCGAGACGCACCTCGCGCATGCCTGCGCGCTGCGCGACACGCATATGGTGGCGATCTGCGATATCGACCGCTTCAAATCCTATAACGACCGCTACGGCCATGCGGTGGGCGACCGCTTGCTGCGCACCGTGGCGAACAGCCTGGCGCAATCGCTGGCGGGCCATTTCGTCGGCCGCTGGGGCGGGGAGGAGTTCCTGCTGGTGCTGCGCGCCGATCCCGCGACGGGCAAGCGCATGATCGAGGATGCGCAGCTCGCGCTCGGCAACCGCCATTTCCGCCTGCGCGAAACCGACGAGCCGATGGGACGCGTCACCTTTTCCGCGGGAATCACCGCGCTTCCGCCCGACCCGCGGGCCGTGGAGGAGGCGATCGAGCGCGCCGACGCCCTGCTCTATCGCGCGAAGGACGAGGGCCGCGATCGCGTGATCGCGGGGTGAGCACGCTTCGGCTGCAATTCCGCAGAATTTACGATATGTTGGCGGCTTCCCGATTAAATGAGCCGTGATGCGCGCCGTGACGATTTTCCGATGGATTTGCGGGATTCTGCTGGCTTTCCTCGCATTTCCGTCACTCGCGATCGCGCAGGATGGGGCGGACAGCGCGCCGCTCGCCACATGCGTCGCCCGCGTGCGCGCCGGGGACAGCGCGGCGGCGATGTTCCGCGCGGACGGCCGCTTCGATTGCGTGCATGACCAGACGGCGCTCGGCCCGGGCGATTACTGGGTCC
>JAYRJH010000099.1:0-9248 GCA_041906415.1 Sphingomonas sp.
CGGCGCCGGGCCGACGATCGCGGTGTCGGTCGGCAATGTCGCCCTCCCCGATCGCATCGCGCCGGAGGACGCCGGCCTGCCGCGCCATCCGATCGCGGCGATCCACGGCGGCGACCCGGCCTATAACGCCGCTGCGCTGCGCAGCCTGCTGCGCGGCGAGCGCGGGGCTTATCGGGACGCCGTGCTGCTCAACGCCGCGACCGCGCTGGCGCTGGAGGGAGAATCGCTTCCCGCAGGCGTAGCCCGCGCGGCCGAAGCAATCGATTCCGGCGCGGCGGAGGCGCTGCTCAACCGCTGGATCGCCTGGAAATGACCAACGTCCTTACCCGTATTCTCGCCACCAAGCGCGATGAGGTGCGGGATCGCGGCGCCCTCGCCTCGATCGCCGACCTCGACGCGCGCGCGAAGGAGCAGACCCCACCGCGCGGCTTCCGCGCTGCGCTGGACGGTGCACCGGGTTACGGCCTCGTCGCGGAGATCAAGAAGGCCAGCCCGTCGAAGGGCCTGATCCGCGCCGATTTCGATCCCCCAGCCCACGCCCGCGCCTATCAGGCCGGCGGCGCGGCATGCCTCTCGGTGCTGACCGACGCGCAATATTTCCAGGGGTCGGAGGACTATCTTGTCGCCGCACGCGCCGCCTGCGGCCTGCCGGTGCTGCGCAAGGACTTCATGGTCGATCCGTGGCAGGCGGCGGAGGCGCGCGCGATCGGGGCGGACGCGATCCTGCTCATCATGGCCGCGCTGGACGACGTGGCGCTGGCCGAGATCGAGGCGGCGGCGATCGAGCGCGGGATGGACGTGCTGGTCGAGGTCCATGACGCCGACGAGCTGGAACGCGCGCTGAAGTTGAAATCGCGGCTGATCGGCGTGAACAACCGCGATCTTCGTGACTTCTCGGTCGATTTCGCGCGCACCTATGAACTGGTCGGCCGCGCCCCGGCGGGCTGCACCTTCGTCGCGGAAAGCGGCCTCACCACCCGCGCCGATCTGGACGCGATGGCGGAGCACGGCGTCCGCTGCTTCCTGATCGGAGAATCGCTGATGCGGCAGCCGGACGTGGAAGCGGCGACGCGGGCGCTGGTGGGTTAGAGCGCCCTCGCCGCCTCCAGCACCGCCTCGGCATGGCCGGGCACCTTCACCTTGCGCCACGCGCGGACCAGCTTGCCGTCCTTGCCGAACAGGAAGGTCGCGCGCTCGATCCCCATATATTTGCGGCCGTAGAGCGATTTCTCGACCCAGACGCCGAACGCCTCGCACGCCGCGCCATCCTCGTCGCTCGCAAGCGGCACCTTCAGGTCATATTTGGCGATGAAATTGGCATGGCGCTTCGGGCTGTCCTTCGAGATGCCGAGCAGCGCCACGCCCGCTTGCGCGAACTCCCCCGCCAGCGCGGAAAACGCCTGCGCCTCCCGGGTGCAGCCGCTGGTGTCATCCTTGGGGTAGAAATAGATCACCACGGGGCGCGGCAGATCGGCGAGGCGCAGCGGCGCGCCGGCGGGATCAGCCAGCGTCAGGTTCGGAATCGTGTCCATCAATCACTCCCAGCCAGGCGTCGCGCACCTCCTGCCGCGCTGCTTCGAACCCTGCAAGCACCGCCGCCCAATCGGCGAAGCCCAGCGCGCGGGCGATGAGCGCGCGCGTCGCCGCCGCTTCCGGCTTCTGCGCATCGGGAGCGACCAGCCGCAGCGTCACCAGCATGCGCGTCAGCAGATCGTGCGCCTCGCCCATGCCGGGGGGGAGCAAGGGGCCGAGCAGTTCGATCGCCCGTGCCAGTTCCGGATCGAAGCCTGTGCGATGCTCCAGTTGCAGCGTGTGCACGGCGAATTCCAGATCGACCAGCGCGCCCGGCAGCAGCTTCGCATCCAGCGGACCGGCCGGTTTCTTGTGCGCCGCCATCTCGGCGCGCATCTTCGCCGCGTCGCCGATGATATCGTGCGACTTGCGCGCGCCGGCCAGCACCGCGACTATCTCCGCGCGCAAGTCCGTCCGCGCCGTTTCCGAGCCGAACACCGGCCGCGCGCGGGTGAGCGCCATATGCTCCCATGTCCACGCGTCCTCGCGCTGGTAGCGGGCGAAGGAATCCATGCTCACCACCAAAGGCCCCTGCGCGCCCGACGGGCGCAGCCGGGTGTCGACCGAATAGAGCGGTCCGGCGGCCGTCGCCACGGACAAGGCCGCCGTCACCCGCTGGGCAAGCCTGTTGTAATAGAGCGTCGCGCCCAGGGGCTTCGGTCCATCGGCTTCGGCCGAAAAATCGCCGGTGAACAGATAGATGAGATCGAGGTCGGACGCATGGGTCAGCGCGCCGCCGCCCATCCGGCCGAGCGCGAGGATGACGAACTCGCTGCCCGGCACGCGCCCGTGCGCGCGCGTGAATTCGTCGATCGTCGCGGCTGTGAGCGCCTGTATCGCCGCTTCCGCCACGCGCGCATAGCCGGCGGAAACCTCCAGCGGATCGGCCGCGCCGGCGACGATCTGCACGCCCAGCGCGAACCTCTTGTCCCCCACCACGCGGCGGACATGATCGAGCCGCGCCTGATAGTCCGCGCCGCGCTCCACCGCCTCCATCTCCGCGACGAGTGCGGCGACATCGCCCACGGGGGCGAGCGCGGTCGCGTCGATCAGCCCGTCGAGGAGATCGGGGCGGCGCGCCAGTTCATCGGCAAGCGTCGGCGCGTGGCTCAGCACCGCGGCGAGCAGGCCGGTGAGCGCCGGGCGCGCCTCCAGCAAACGGAAGATGTTGATCGCGCTCGGCAATCGTTCAAGCAAGGTGTCGAGCCGGTGGAGCGCGGCCTGCGGCACGGGCGCATCGGCGAAGGCGGCGACGATGCCGGGCAGCACCGCCTCCAGCGCCGCCTTCGCCGCCGGGCTGCGCAGCGCCGGATATCGCCCCGAACGCCAGGACGCGATCCGCGCGGCCGCCCCCTCAGCGTCGGAAAAGCCCGCGCCGGCAAGCTGCTCCACCAGCCGCGCGTGATCGGTGGAGAGCGTCGCGTCGGGCGGCGCGGCGAGCACGTCGAACACCGCCGCCACGCGCTCGACATGCGGCCGCAGGTGCTCGAGCAGCGCCGCGCCGTCCGCCCGCCCGTCCAGCCGCGCGACGCGATCGAGCGCGTCGCCCGTCGGCAGATGATGGGTCTGGCGGTCGTCGATCATCTGCACGCGATGCTCGATCGTGCGCAGGACGACATAGGCTTCCGCCAGCGCACGGGCGTCGTCCGCGTCGATGCGCCCGGCTTGAGCCAGCGCCGCCAGCGCCGCGCGCGTATCGCTCACACGCAGCGCCGGATCGCGGCCGCCATGGATGAGCTGATGGATCTGCGCGTAGAATTCCACCTCGCGGATGCCGCCGCGTCCGCGCTTCAGGTCATAGCCGGGGCCGAACGCCTGGCCCTGCGAATGATGGTCGCGGATGCGGCGCGTGATGTCGACGATCTCGCCGATCGCCCCGAAATCGAGGCTCCTGCGCCACACGAACGGCCGGATCGCGTCGAGGAAACGCGTCCCAAGCGCCATGTCCCCGGCGCAGGCGCGCGCGCGGATGAAGGCGGCGCGCTCCCATGGCAGCGCCTGCGATTCGTAATAGCCGATCGCCGCCTCCACCGGGATGACGATCGGCGTCACCTCCGGCGAGGGCCGCAGCCTCAGGTCTATGCGCAGGACATAGCCGTCGCCGTCGAGGTTCTGGAGCAATTCCACCACGCGCCGCCCGATCCGCACCGCCGCGTCGGCCGGGTCCTCGCGCGGCTTCGTCGGCAACGTCCCGGGATCGAACAGAAGGATGGGATCGATGTCGGAGGAATAGTTCAGCTCGCGGCTGCCCTGCTTGCCCAGCGCGATCCCGGTGAAGCCGGTCGGCTCGGCGCCCGGCGTGCGCTCCTCGATCGCCGCGCGGATCGCACGATCGAGCGCCGCGTCCGCGAAATCGGACAGGGCGTGGGTGACGCCGGTCAGGTCCAGCGCGCCGGAGAGGTCGCCGATCGCCGCCACCAGCGCCAGCCGCCGGCGCGCGAGCCTGAGCGCGCGGGGGGCAGGCTCGTCGGGCGCGATCGCCGCCGCCGGGCCAAGGGGAAGCTCGCCCGCCTCCAGCATCGCCGCAAGTTCCGGCTCGCGATCGAGCAGCATCGACAGAAAAGGCGCGTTGGCGCGCGCACGGGCTATCGCATCGGAAGCGGCGGCGGGGTCTTTCATGGCTAGGCGCCAACTGCCGAGAAACTTAGCTGCGATTCAACCGTTTTCATCGTCATGGTCTATGCGTTTCCCTTCGGCGATGCCAATGCACACGCTATCCGCAAGGCGGATCGTCCGCGCATATGCGAGGGAATCGGGGAATCGCTGCGTCAGGTGTTCCAGACGCCGCCGTTGCCGGAGGGCTTGATCGATCTGCTGGAGCGGCTGGACGAGGCGGACCGGCCCGGCGCCTGAGCGGCATTCACCGTTCCCGGCTGAGCTCGTCCACCTGATCCATGATCGAGTCCAGCGTCACGCCGCTCACCCCGTCCTGGCCGGAGCGCGGGGACATGCCGCTGCCGTTCATCAGCGCCTCCAGCGCGACGCGGCCGCGCGCGACGCGGCTTTTGATCGTGCCGACCGCGACGCCGCAAATCTCCGCCGCTTCCTCATAAGCGAAGCCGCCGGCCCCTACCAGGATCAGCGCCTCGCGCTGCGGCTGCGGCAAGTGAAGGAGCGCGCGCTGCATGTCGGCAAGCTCGACATGCTTGTCCTGCCCGGCGGGCGCGGCGAGGACGCGATCCGCCACCAGATCGTCCCACTCGCCCTTGAAGCGCGCGCGCCGCATCTGGGACAGATAGAGGTTGCGCAGGATGATGAATGTCCAGGCGCGCATGTTGGTGCCGGCCTGGAAGCGCTTGCGCGCCGCCCATGCCTTCAACAGGGTTTCCTGCACCAGATCGTCCGCCAGATCTCGATTGCCGGAAAGCGATCTGCCGAAGGCGCGGAGGTGCGGGATGACCTGTGCCAGTTGTTCCTTGAACTCGGGATCGGAGAGCGCGACATGCTCGCCGCGCGAACCCTCCTGGTCTTCTCCCGCGCGCGCTGGTTCCTGCTTCATCAAAACGCGATCAACCCCCGCTCAATCTTTTGGACAATACGGCTGCCCGGCGGATATTTCTACCCGCCGCCGCCGCGCCCGCGCGTCCCGCCTATAGCTTGACAAGCACCAGCACCGCGAAGATCGCGACCACCAGTATCAGCGAAAAAGCGAGAATATACCGCGTCATATGCGGCGTGCTCCCGGCCCTCGCCTGCTCGGTGCTAAGATGGATCGGTTCGTTTTCGTCCGTCATCCACCACCAACGAACAAGAACCGTTTTGGCTCCGTATCAGTTCGATCCCTAGGCCGCCGGCATGGTGGCCTGATCGAAGAACAGCGCCTGGCTGATCGCCGCCTTCACGGTGGAGCGCTGGAACGGCTTCGTGATGAGGAAGGTCGGCTCGGGGCGTTCGCCGGTCAGCAGCCGTTCCGGGAAGGCCGTGATGAAGATCACCGGCACCCGGAACTCGGCCAGGATATCCTTCACCGCATCGATGCCGGAACTGTCGTCGGCAAGCTGGATATCGGCCAGCACCAGACCGGGGCGATCCTCCATCGCCAATTGGACCGCCTCGTCCCGCGTCACGGCGACGCCCGTCACCTCATGGCCGAGGTCGCGGACGATCGTCTCCACGTCCATGGCGATGATCGGCTCGTCCTCGATAATCAGCACGCGCGCGCGCGTCTGATGCTCGATCTCCGTCATCGCCTGATCGACCAGGCTCTCCACCTGCTCGGCGAGAACGCCGATCACATAGGCGGCGTCCTCCGGCGTGAAGCCTTCCATCGCGGTGAGCAGCAGCGCCTGCCGCGACAGCGGCGTCATGCGCGCCAACCGCGCGCGCGCCACCATCTCCTGCTCGCTCGCGTCGCCCGGCTCGCCCGGTTCGTCGACCTGCGTCGAGGACCAGATCGCGTGGAACGTGCGATAAAGGCCCAGGCGCGGATCCACGTCCCGCGGGAACTCCTCGGGCGCGGCGACGATCGCCTCAAGGGTGGCGCGCACGTAACGGTCGCCGTGAGACTGGCTGCCGGTCAGCGCACGGCTGTAACGCCGAAGAAAGGGAAGATGCGGCGCAAGCTGTTGACCCAGCGACATGCGGTTATTTTCTCCGTCCAACCGGGGCGTTCAGAAGCACGCCCCCCCGATAAATGCGACGCCATCATAACGTGGCGGAGCGCCTTCGCCACCACGACCGGCGGCCGTGCGTCGATTTTGTCGCCCGCAGGGTGGAACCATCGAGCCGCTCTTTGGTTTCATCCCCCGCATGTGCCGAACATAATGGTGGCGATTTCAGTAGGCCTTGCGGTTTTTTGCAATCGTGTCTTTACGATGCATGTTTTTAGGTAATCCCGTGCGGGCGGGCGTTGCAGGGGACAGGTGTTGAATTCGGGCGAGCAGGCGAAATTGGCGGATCGGAAGGAAGGGGCCGAGAACCCATCGAAGAAGCGGCCGCCGAAAGAGCGCGACATGGGGGCCGCCCTGCGTTCCGTCTATCAGAAGACGATAGAGGAGCGTATCCCGGACGAGATGCTGGCGCTGCTCGGCAAGCTGGATTAGGATATCGGCCGGAACGGTGCTTTCTCCAACGGCATTGGCGGCGGGCTTCGTCGCGCGCTGGCCCACAGGAGCCAGGCTGTTCCTGATTCTCAGCATCGCATTGCTGCCGTTGGCGATGATCGCTGCCTATGCGACGCTGCAAACCACCCACAATGCCGACAAGGAAGCGAGCGCGGGCTTGCGCCTCGCCTCCACGGAGAGCGGCCGCGCGATGGCGATCGAGCTGTTCGGGGACATGACGGCGCTGCGCCGCGCGGTGGAATCGCTCGCGCTCGATCCGCACGACGCGCCGGGCTGCGCGCGGGCGCAGGGCGTGTTCTCGCAGCAATCGGGCACCGGCGCGCAATTCGTGATCTTCGATCGCGGCGGCCGGGTGCGGTGCGGCACGTCCTTTCCGGGCGCGCGGCGCATCGCCATGTCGGCGCGCGGAGACGCGATTCGCTCGGCGATCGCGCCGGGGCGCGGGCTGGCGCTGGGCGTGGCGGCGGACAAGAGGCAGATGTTCGGCGCGGCGTTCTTCCCGTCCGATTTCCTGTCGGAGATCAGTCAGCCGAGCACCTTCACCACTCCCTATGAACTGGCGCTGCTGCAGGACGGGCAGCGGCTGGTGATCGATCGCCTGCCGCGCGAATCCGCGCTCGAACGCCGCACCTCCCGCCTCATCAAGCTTGGGATCGGCGATCTGATGCTGGAGATGCGGGTGCGCTCGACGCCGATCACTTCCTCGCTGGTGATCGCGCTGATGCTGCCGATGCTGATGTGGGCGGCGGCATCGGGAATTTCATGGTTCGTGGTCGATCGCCTGCTGGTCCGTCCGCTGCGTCAGCTGCGCACGAAGATGGCCGCGCTGACGCCGGGCATGGAGCTTGATCCGGGCCTGCTCCGCGCGCTTCCGGCACAGGAGATCCGCGAGCTTGCCTCCACCTTCCATGCGCTCACCCGGACGGTGGCGCTGCACGAGGCGGGGCTGGCGGAAGGGCTGGTGCGCCAGAAGCGTCTGACGCGGGAGGTGCATCACCGCGTGAAGAACAACCTCCAGGTGATTTCCAGCCTCATCAGCCTCCACGCCCGCAGCGCGCCGACGCCGGAGGCGATCCAGGCCTATGCCTCGATCCAGCGGCGGGTGGACGCTCTGGCGGTGGTGCACCGCAACCACTTCGCGGAGATGGAGGAGAATCGCGGGCTTGGCGTGCGCCCCGTCATCGGCGAGCTGGCAAGCAATATCCGCGCCTCCGCGCCGGACGGCAGCCGGATCGACATCGCGCTGGACGTCGATCCCTATTTCGTGAGCCAGGACATCGCCGTCGCCGTTGCCTTTCTGGTGACGGAGGGGATCGAGCTGGCGTTGGCCTGCGATCCGCAGGCGCAAATCCGCATCTCGCTGAAGCCGGCGGATGCTCCCGACCGGGCGACTTTGTGCATCGTCTCCCCCGCGCTGATGGAGAGCGAGACGCTGACCGCGCGCCTCAGCCAGCGCTACGGCCGGGTGATCGAAGGCCTCTCCCGCCAGCTCCGCGCACCGATGCGATATGACGGGGAGGAAGGCAGCTACGCCATCACGATCGCCGTGATCGGGCGGGAATAGAGGCGGCCTCCCAGCCCCGGAGAGCGGGAGGACCGATCTTCAGGCCGCGCGGAACATCTCCGGCGGCAGCGCCATCATGGCTTCCGCCCCGCCCTCGATCTGGCGGCGCAGCGCACCCGCGTCGGGCAGCATCCGCTCGGCGAAGAAGCGCGCCGTCACCAGCTTGGCGTCGAGGAAGGCCGCATCGCCCTCGCCCGCGGCCTTCAGCCGGACCGCCGCCTCCGCCATGCGAAGCCACATCAACCCCACCGCGACCAGCCCGGTGAGATGCATATAGGGCACAGCGCCCGCGCCGATATTGTTCGGGTCGGCCATATTGGCCATGAACCACATGGTCGCCGCCTGCATCTCGCCAAGCGCCTTTTCCAGCCGGGTCGCGATATCGGCGGTCGCCGGATCGGCCTTCGCCGCCGCGCACTCCCCCGCGACCAATGCGAAGAACGCCTGCACCGCGCGGCCGCCGTTCATCGCCAGCTTGCGGCCCACGAGGTCCATCGCCTGCACGCCGTTGGTGCCTTCGTAGATCATCGCGATCCGGGCATCGCGGACATATTGCTCCATTCCCCATTCCTGAATGTAGCCGTGCCCACCATAGACCTGCTGCGCATTGGTGGCGATCTCATAGCCCTTGTCGGTGCCCACGCCCTTGATGACCGGGGTGAGCAGACCGATCAGGTCCGCCGCCGCCTGGCGTTCCTCCTCGGTCGGCGCATGATCCTCCAGATCGACCTGAAGCCCGCCCCACAGGCAGAGCGCGCGCAGTCCCTCCGTCCACGCCTTCCCGTGCATCAGCATCCGGCGCACGTCGGGGTGGACGAACAGCGTGTCCGCCTTTTCGTTCGGCTCGGCCGGGCCGGTCAGCGCGCGGCCCTGCCGCCGGTCGCCGGCATAGATGACGGCGTTCTGATAGGCTGTCTCGGCCACCGCCAGGCCCTGCAACCCGACGCCGAGCCGCGCGGCATTCATCATGATGAACATCGCGGCGAGGCCCTTCATCTCCTCGCCGACCAGCCAGCCCTTCGCGCCGTCGTAGTTCATCACGCAGGTGG